>CADCRB010000234.1 GCA_902803745.1 uncultured Lachnospiraceae bacterium | reverse complement strand
GGAGCTGAAGCATACTCCGATGCGGACTTTGTGATCATCGCGGCGCCTACGAATTATGATCCGGAGAAGAATTTCTTTGACTGCTCTGCTGTGGAAGCTGCGATAGATCTGGTGCTAAAGAGCAGTCCTTCCGCTACCCTGATCATCAAATCCACTGTACCGGTGGGATATACAAAGAGAGTAAGGGAGCAGTTTGATACGGACAGGATCTTATTCTCTCCCGAGTTTCTCCGTGAATCAAAAGCGCTGTATGACAACCTTTATCCGTCCCGCATCATTGTAGGACACAATGGCGAAGAAGAGAAGGCTAAGACCTTTGCAGGGCTTTTGACTGAGGCTGCCGAGAAGGAGAATATAGACGTCCTCTTTATGGGCACGACCGAAGCGGAAGCAGTGAAATTATTCGCGAATACCTATCTTGCTCTAAGGGTCAGCTATTTCAACGAGCTCGACACCTATGCTGAGGTCAAGGGCCTCGATACCAGATCAATTATTGACGGCGTATGTCTGGACCCGAGGATAGGAGATCAGTACAATAATCCGAGCTTTGGTTATGGCGGATACTGTCTGCCCAAGGATACGAAGCAGCTTCTGGCAAACTTCCAGGATGTGCCTGAGGATCTCATCAGGGCAATAGTGGAATCAAACCGTACCCGCAAGGACCACATCGCAGACCGCGTGCTTGAAAAGGCCGGATATTATACAGCATCATCTATGTGGAATGCTGAAAAGGAGAGGCCTATCACAGTAGGAGTATATCGTCTTACTATGAAGGCGAACTCTGATAACTTCCGCCAGAGCAGCATCCAGGGCGTCATGAAGAGGATAAAGTCAAGAGGCGCTACTGTGATCATCTATGAGCCGAGCCTTGAGGACGGTACGACTTTCTTTGGTTCTTTAGTTGTAAATGATATAGAGAAGTTTAAGGCCGGAAGTGATTCCATCATCGCAAACCGCTATGAGGCAGTCCTTGATGATGTAGCAGATAAGGTATATACAAGGGATCTTTTCAGAAGAGACTGACGGCTTATTTTTTCAATATCTTCACTGCATTTATAAGATGTCCGTTCTGGCGGAAATGATCTCTGCCGCCGAGAAACGGCGCGATCTTTGATGCCATTTCTTCATTCACAAAGTTCATCCTGAATAATACATCTTCATTGTCCGGGAAGGCTTCGAGCACCCTGGCTGCAAGGGCGCGGAAGTGCTGCAGCATGACCAGCCTGCGTATGCTCCTGGAATCTAACCATATGATATTGATGCAGTCGCCTGTGCGCTCGGAGAGCATGCAGCTGAAGCATTTCCCGGCTATCACCTCGGCGGAGCTCCATTTCGGATCGTAGCCTCTGAATCTGGTATAATTATCGACGGCCTTAAGCTTTCTCGGAGTAAGATCGGAAATATAAGAAATCCCGATAGTTCGCTTGTTTTCAATATGCTTTTGGTATAAGGGGGAGCGAAGCAGATCGCCAAGGGTAAAGCTATAGGTTCCGTTGCCTTCAAAGAGATCAAAGCCGGCGGAGCTGAAGAATGCGTTGGCAGCGGGGCTTGCGGGGAATTCAGCGATAAGCTCTTCGAAGTCCTCGACGCTTATCACATCTTCAAGGGTCTGAAGAAGCGCCTTTGCCATGCCCTGTCTTCTGGCAGAGGGACGCACATACAGCGAGAGGATATCAACCTGATCCTCCGTTATCCTTGCGGTCAGGGCTCCTGCAGCCATGCCTTTGTCGTCGATGACTCCGAGCGGGATTATATTTTTTTCATTATCACTTGTCGCTGTGTTTCTTGCGATAAACGGAAGAAATGCGCTCGCATTTTTCCGCGTGATCCTTGTAATATTCATACCATTTCCTCATCTATATAATGTACATTCTTTATGGCTCAAGAGATTGGATAAATTTTTTCTCGTAGTTACCGCGCTCCTATGGCACTAAGGAGAGCCAAAAAACAAAATACAAAATAAACAGTAAATATTATGACATCATCTTCGTCACCATCGTCTCCACGGATGGCTTCGCCTCCTGCCCCTGCACAGCAGGCTCCACTATCTTAAGCCCCAGAGACTTCATGGCATCGAAATACATATCCCTGTCCGCAGGCGGCGGATTCTCCACAAATACCTTCTTATACAGCGTGGTCGCATATTCCATGCACAGACTCCGGTAGCACTCCTGATATGACGAAAATCCCATCATCGCAAGCGCCTCTGTCCTTATCTTATCCTTAAGAGCCGAATCCTTTACCTTCTTCAAAGCCTCCCTGTTCGGATGTGTATCCCTTACTTTTTTTAGCAGCTTATCTATCTCCAGCATATCATCCACAGCTTTTTTGCGGTTCGCATGCCTCCTGTTTGCTTCGAATATCTTTCCGAAACCAAGATCGACTGCCAGTATCCCGAGTCCGATCACGGCTGCTACCGGGGCAAGGACACCCGATACTACGAGTCCGCCCATTACCATCGATGATATGCCTGTAACAAGTCCCACTCCGGCGCTAACTTCGCTCTTTGTGATGGTCCTGTCCTGATGCTTAAGGAAATTCTTAACATTGCGCTCATCCTTTGTCAGGCTGTCCTGATCCTTGGTCTCAAGGGTCTTGCGGGCTCTTTTGACATCATTCCTGGAGCTTATGGATCTTCCGAGCTCTACTCCGGAGGATGCCGTCTTTAAGGCTCCGGCGATCACAGTCGCAGCGCCTCCTGCAACGGCCAGTGTCTCTCCTACGGCCGTTGAGCCTATGACGGTGGACTGGGTACTGCCGATCGTAGTGATGCTTTCGGTTGTATTTACGAATGCGCTCCCCAGGGTTCCTATAGATGATACGAGTGCGCCGGCAGCATCCACAAAATCAGAGCTCACTGACAGAGACTGTGCGGTCCTGTCTGCAACTGAGATCCCGGTTTCCAAAGCTATGCCGACTGCTGTGATCGTGGCTGTCGCCAGTCCCAGGATCGCTGTCAGTCCTCCGCTCCATCCTGAGAAATGGGCATAGCCGCTGGTTTCTCTCATGGCAGCAGAATAATCTCCTAAGGATTCTGTCATGCCTGTAACACCGCCAAGGGCGCCGGAAAATACATAATCCTTGAGGCCGCCCATGACCTCCGAGGCAGTGCCCATATAGTCTGTCTTCTCTTCTTCGGATACGGCTTCGGAGTCTTCACGGAGTCTGTCCGAGTGGTAATCAGCTGTGACTCCGGTCCCGTCATTTATCTGTCTGTTCATCGTATCCAGACTACCGATGAGTCCCAGCATTGCATTATATTCCTGGAAAAGCTTTTTCCTGAGTATGGGATCCTCTGCCATATCCGGCGGCATGTCCTCATGAAGTCCGGCATTCCTGTATAGCATCCTGAGCAGGGCGCCTCTTTGGGAGACAGCCTTGACAAGGGTCTTTCTCTGCTCGGTCAGTGGCCTCTTATTTACAGTGGCCGGATCTTTGTCCTTTTCTATCTGTGCATCGGATTCTTTGATGTCTTCCGACAGCTGGCCGTAATTTTTCATCTCTCCGAATATTGCCATTGATGCGCGCAGGGCGCGGGAGAGATTTTCGACCTGCACTTTCTTCTTGAAATTTTCAAGATCCGGCTGATAGTTATTCAGCGCTGTGAAGAAATCAATGCCGATCGGGCTGTCCTGCTTTTCATTTTCTATCAGGTAATAAACAAGGAGCTGCTGCTCTGGTTTAGTCTGAAGGAGATTCAGGGCGAATTCCGGATACTGACTGTAGCTTAGCACGGAATTTCTCATGATCCACGATCCTATGAGATTTATGTTTCTTTTCTGAAGACTTGAGAGCGCTATTCCTTTTACGCCCTGGGCGTCATCTTTTTCGAGCAGCGTTTCATCAGCAGGAAGCTCAGCCTTAATAAGATCCTGAATACTGCTGTCTGCGCTTGCCGAAGCAAGCTTCCAGGCATCATATTTCTTAAGTAATGCTTTTATTTCCGGTCCGGGATTACTTACCATAGTCCTGAAGGTGTCGATATCATTCTGACACAGCTTAAAGAACTTCTCGTAGTAGAGATTCTGATTTTGCTGTGGAATAAAAGCAGACTCATCATTCATATGGTCGGCAAGCTTTTCGAGGGCCATCGACATTTCTTCAAGCTCTGCTTTAGGATCCCTTGTATCTTCTTTTTCCTTTGTCTCCGTAAGATCGGTATAATACT
>CADCRB010000233.1 GCA_902803745.1 uncultured Lachnospiraceae bacterium | reverse complement strand
TTCAAATACACAGCAGAAGCTCAGATCGACAACGAATTCGACAAGATTAGTGCCGAGCTTTCGAAAGAGATCCAGCAGGTTCTGTCGGAAAAGGAGGACTTCTAAATGCCAAAGGAGTATAGAACAATACAAGAGGTAGCAGGTCCTCTGATGCTCGTGCGTGACGTAGAGAACGTTACCTATGATGAGCTGGGAGAGATCGAGCTGATGAACGGAGAAAAGCGTCGCTGCAAGGTCCTTGAGATTGATAACGGCAACGCACTTGTTCAGTTATTTGAGAATTCTACAGGCTTAAATCTTGAAAGTTCCAAGGTTAGATTCCTTGGACGCACGATGGAGCTCGGCGTATCTGAGGATATGCTCTCCCGTGTTTTTGACGGTCTCGGACGTCCCATAGATGACGGTCCCGAGATACTCCCCGATGAGAGACGTGATGTAAACGGTCTGCCTATGAACCCCGCTGCAAGAGCTTATCCCGAAGAGTTCATACAGACCGGTGTCTCAGCTATCGACGGACTTAACACACTGGTCAGGGGGCAGAAGCTTCCCATATTCTCAGCTTCAGGTCTTCCCCATGCAAAGCTTGCCGCACAGATAGCGCGTCAGGCCAAGGTTCGTGGCACGGACGAGCAGTTTGCCGTTGTATTCGCAGCAATGGGTATCACCTTCGAGGAGTCTAATGATTTCGTAGAGTCCTTCCGTGAGACCGGAGCTATAGACAGGACGGTTCTTTTCATGAATCTCGCAAATGACCCTGCTGTAGAGCGTATTGCAACTCCGCGTATGGCCCTTACAGCTGCGGAATATTTAGCATTTGAAAAAGGAATGCACGTCCTCGTAATACTGACAGATATCACAAACTACGCTGACGCTCTTCGAGAGGTTTCGGCGGCACGTAAGGAAGTTCCCGGACGTCGAGGATATCCCGGATATATGTATACAGACCTTGCTTCGCTCTATGAAAGAGCAGGCCGTCAGAAGGGCAAGAAAGGGTCCATCACCATGATCCCGATCCTTACCATGCCCGAGGATGACAAAACTCATCCCATTCCCGACCTTACGGGATACATCACAGAGGGTCAGATCATTCTTTCCCGTGATCTGTACAGGAGAGGAATTGAGCCGCCTATAGACGTGCTACCTTCTCTTTCCAGACTGAAAGATAAGGGTATCGGAGAAGGAAAGACTAGGGCTGATCATGCTAATACTATGAACCAGCTGTTTGCAGCATATGCAAGAGGTAAGGATGCCAAAGAGCTCATGATGATCCTTGGAGAAGCAGCTCTGACAGAGATAGACAAACTGTATGCAAAATTCGCAGATGAGTTTGAGCAGCAGTATATCAATCAGGGTTACCGAGCAGACAGAAGTATCGAGGATACCCTTGATATAGGCTGGGATCTACTTCGGATCTTGCCAAGAACCGAGCTCAAACGTATCAAGGATGAATTTTTGGATAAATATTATACAAAATAAAAGTAACGGATCAAGCGGCATATATTATTCTCACTAGTACGTGTGATTAATATATGTCGTGAAGATCGAGCCCGGAGGAAAAACATGGCTAACAAAACAGTGACAGCCACCAGAATGGAGCTTACAAGGCTCAAGAGAAAGCTTGTGACCACAAGGCGCGGACACAAGTTGCTCAAAGATAAACGGGACGAGCTGATGAGACAGTTCCTGATCATGGTGCGAGAGAATATGGAACTGCGTAAAAAGGTAGAGGCAGGGCTTGAGGCTGCAAATAAAAACTTCGTGCTGGCCAAGTCGACTATGAGCGAAGAAGCTGTAAATGTTGCATTTATGACGCCAAAACAGGAAGTATCGCTAGAAGTATCAGAAAAAAATATTATGAGTGTAGATATCCCGGTATTTGAATACAAAACCCGGACTTCGGACCCCAATGATATATACTCATATGGCTTTGCCTTTACTTCCTCTGATCTGGATGACGCAGTCAAAAGCCTATCTGATCTGCTGCCCGATATGCTGAAGCTGGCAGAAATTGAAAAGGCCTGTCAGTTGATGGCAGCAGAAATTGAGAAGACCAGACGCCGTGTCAATGCCTTAGAGCATGTGATCATCCCCGAGACAGAAGCCGGGATAAAGATGATATCCATGAAACTTGACGAGAATGAGCGAAGCACCCAGATACGGCTTATGAAGGTCAAGGATATGCTCCTTGAAGAAGCTCACCATTACACCGAAAGAGAGGCATAGAGGGATTGACCGGCAGAGAATATGACAATACAGATCCTGTATTATACAGAAAGAGACTGATTCCTGATGAATGTGTGCTTCTTGAAGATGATGAGATCATCCATATGGATAGTGAGATCATCGTGACAAAATGGAGAACGCTTCATCCTAAGCCTCAGCTGGATCATGGTTATTCCTGTTACTTTCTGAAAAAAAATTATAAAGTCAGCAAATTTCTGTTGGCTGACGACAGTTTGTTGTATTGGTACTGTGACATCATTGATTACAGCTACGACAACGAAGGCGACGAGTATGTGTTCAGAGATCTTCTGGCAGATGTCATCGTATATCCTGACGGATTCGTAAAGGTTGTTGATCTTGATGAATTTGAAGAAGCCCTGGATAAGGAGCTGTTAACCGGAGATGAGGTAAAAAAGGCTCTCCGGTCGCTCGACTCCCTGCTTCGCATAATTTACGACGGCAGGTTCAGCGAATTACAAAAAGAGATCGAGGACAGAATATAAGCCCCAATATCATCAAAACACCCCGGCCTTAGGCCGGGGTGTTTTCTTGTTATTATCAAAATCAAGCTATTCTTCTCCATCTGATTCGGAATCATTGTTCTCTTCAGCTGATTTGCTGGCTTCCTCAGCTTTCTTCTTTTCCTCCTCCTCAGCCGTTTTCTTTTCCTCTTCTTCGGCTTTCTTCTTTTCTTCCTCCTCAGCCTTTTTCTTTTCCTCTTCCTCGGCCTTCTTTTTTTCGTCCTCTTCCGCTTTCTTCTCTTCTTCAGCCTTCTTTTCTTCCTCTTTCTTCTTTGCTTCTTCCTCTTCCTCGTCTTCCTCTTCTTCGGACTCCTCTTTTTCCTCGTCTTCCTTTTCCTCTTCGGTCTTCTTTTTATTCTCTTCCCGGTCAGCCTCGTATTCAGCTTTGGATTCGGATACATCTCCGTCTATAGACTCCTCCACCGTACCATAACCTGAGGCAACCCCTGTCCAATGCAGATAGAAAACGTGATGTCCTATTATTGTACCCTTTATTCCAGGTACCACTGTTCTGAAGAAAAGACAGTTCCCAATATTATTGGCCCCTGCCATGACCTCGTCTGCGGCCTTATAACAAGTCTCATTTGCTCCTTCGGAAAGCCTTATCGCAAGCCTTCCGGACCTAACAGGCTGAAACTGCATTGGCTGATAAACAACTCCGGCAATTGTATTGGGAAAAGCACCGCTTCTGACACGGTTCATTATCACCGCACCTACCGCTATCTTACCTGCATAAGGCTCACCTCCGGCCTCACACTGTATGATTGCCGCCAAAAGATCCCTGTCTCCAGCTGCTACGGAAACCTCTGAGATATCCCTGAATGCCATTTTCTCAGCTTGCTTGGCCAGCTCCTCTTCTTCTTTTAGTTTATTCTTCAGAGATGCCAGTGTGCTCTGGCTTGCTACCAGTTTTGCTTCGTATGCAAGAGCCTCCTTTTCCTTTTCTGAAATAGCACCCGCATAGCTGACAAGGCTGTTTTCTGTACTGTCAACCAGCTCCTCAAGATTTCCTACTTCCTCCTCCTTCTCATTATATAACTGCTGAAGCTCCTGATCTTCCACAACGAGTCTGTCTTTTTGAGCCTGAGCCTCTTCCATTAGAGACTGGAGTTTATTCATCATCTTCTTATCATAATCATTCATCCTGGCAATATATGCGGCTTTATTCAGAAAATCAGCCATAGTGCCCGAATTGAAGATCAGATCATAAATGTCATTTGATCCTGATTCATAAATGGTCTTTATTCGAGCCTTAATAAACTGATACTGCTCATCTGCCTGTTCAACCGCCTTCTCATACTCCAGTTCTATATCACTTATTTCCTGTTCCTTTGCAGCAATCTGATCTTCTATGTTGTCCATTTCCTCAGATTTTTCGTCAAGCTGTTCATTCAAATTGTTCAGGCTCTTTTGAATGGCCTGCTTTGAATCCTTTAGATCCTCGATGGTATTCTGAGCCTGCCCCAACTGCTCCTTAGTGCTCTGCTGCTCCTGTTCAACCTGCTTTATCTGATCGGATGTGCTGGTCGCCATTGCTCTGGCTGAAGGCAGCAGAAGGCTTGCCGTTATAACGATGCACGCAATTTTGTTGAGCTTCATTCTCATAGATCAATGGTTACCTTTCTTCCGCTGTTCTCATATCTTCTATATGTTACACCAGCAGAGTCAAACATCATTTTCGAAGCTATGGTCGATGGGGTATCCGCATACTTATCAGATTCATATATTATGTGTCTAATCCCTGTCTGAATGATAGCCTTCGCGCACTCATTGCAGGGAAAGAGCGTAACATATAAGATAGCTCCGGAAAGGGATGTATTACTCCCTCTGAAATTCAGAATGGCATTGAGCTCGGCATGCGTCACATAGGTATACTTTACCGACAGTTCATCTCCTTCTCTGGCCCAGGGATATTCATCATCTGAGCACCCCATCGGGAATCCATTATATCCCATTGAAAGGATCCTGTGATCCTCGCTGACTATGCAGGCTCCGACCTGGGAATTGGGATCCTTTGAACGTTCTGCTGTAAGCTTTGCAACTCCCATAAAATACTCATCCCAGGAAATATGCTCTTCTCTTTTACTGGTCTTTATCTCACTCATCTGCTTCTATTGCATTAACTCTGCGCACATGTCTCTCTCCTCCAGAAAAATCCGTAGAAAGAAAAACATCACAGATCTCCTCCGCCAATCCGTAACCGACGATATTCGCACCAAGGGCAAGGATATTCGCATCATTGTGAAGTCTTGTCATCTTTGCCATAAGTGAATTAGTACAGACTGCAGCCCTGACGCCTTTCACCTTGTTTGCAGCGATGGATATTCCTATCCCAGTCGTACAAATGACAATACCACGGTCCGCCCTTCCTTCTGCCACCTCATGTCCAACGGCTTTTCCATATGAGGGATAATCCACAGATTCAGTGCTGTCACACCCGAAATCTCTTATTTCATACCCCAACTCCTTCAAATGTGGTATAAGTCTGACCTTCAGATCATATCCGCCATGATCACAGGCGATTGCTACCTTCAAAGTCACGCACCTCCTCTAAATATTGTATTACGATCATTCTGCGTTGATCACGCTGTTTCCGGAAGCTCTGGTAAGTCTATCCATTATAGCTTTACCCAGTCTGGGCGTATCAAAGCACTCACTGTAAATATATTCCGCACCGCACTCATCAAGATCCCTCAAAACGGAAAAAAGCCTGTGCGCTATAGTGTCCTCGTCCTCCAGACTTCCAATATCTATAACTGGACCTTCACACCGGTAAAGATCCCTGTCTTCATGCGAGGCAATTACTGCCGTATTACACCCCTCTTCCTCATGTATCCTTAAGAGTTTATTTATTCTTTCGGCTACCTTGCTTCTCTCTCCTTTTACTAAGAAGAGTTTTCCTTTGGGAGCATAATGTCTATACTTCATCCCCGGTGCTTTGGGATGATCATCTTCCGACAGCTCCTTTTCCCTCTCATCCTCGACGCTGTAAAGCGTCTCATTCAACATCTCCCTGTTTATATATCCCTGCCTCAATATGCAGGGAGGGTTTACTGTCATATCCACTATGGTTGATTCAAGTCCGATACCAACCTCACCACCGTCTATGATCATATCTACCCTGCCATCAAGATCCTCTATGCAGTGTTGTGCCGTTGTACAGCTGGGTCTGCCAGAAAGATTTGCCGAAGGAGCTGCTATATATCCTCCCGATGCCGAAATAAATTCCCGCGCAATAGCATTTACGGGAAATCTCACCGCTACTGTCCTAAGTCCGCCGGTCGTCTCCATAGGTACTATATCCTTCTTCTTCAGTACCATGGTCAATGGGCCTGGCCAAAACCTCCCTGCAAGATCGTATGCATCTTGTGGTATTCCATATGCGATCCTTTCAAGATCGTCAAGCTTTGCTATATGCACGATCAGAGGATTATCCGAGGGTCTTCCTTTAGC
Organism: uncultured Lachnospiraceae bacterium; assembly: GCA_902803745.1. Classification (GTDB taxonomy): domain Bacteria; phylum Bacillota; class Clostridia; order Lachnospirales; family Lachnospiraceae; genus NK4A144. The sequence continues at coordinate 25,796 of CADCRB010000233.1, read as the reverse complement.
CTTATATATCTTTTTTGCAGATTCCGGATTCAATGCGTCACCCGCAAGTCCATAAACTGTCTCCGTAGGAATCGCAATAATGCCTCCCGCTCTGATTATACCGGACGCTTCCTCCATAACATCCCTGTCAAGAGCCGGATCACCTGTGGCCTTTACTATTTTGGTCACCATATCGAATTTACCTCGTTATGACCCCGATGGATAATATGAAGCGATGATATCCCATATATCCGGAGTTTCCTGTGTAAGCTTCCAACAGCCTACCCCACCCAGATCGTGTGCTGTCATTACAGCCAGCTTAGATGATATACTCTCCGCATCCTCCAGCCATATACTGTAATTCACCCCATCCTTTTCAAATGATGCATAATTCTGGCATGTATCGGCATCCCACACGGTCTGAACACCGTTATCCGAAATAAATGCCGCAGCATCTCTCATACCCAGGCTCTCACAAGAAAGAGTTCCTCCTTCGAAAGACCATTTTCTTGTGTAAAACGGAAGCGCATTTATTACCTGAGCTGCCGGGACTTCCTTCAAAGTATCCTCTATCCCCTGAGTAACAAATCCTAATGATGCTACTGATCCGGCCTCATCGGATGCAGCGGTGTGCTCATCATATCCCATGATCACAACGTAATCGGCAACTCTTCCCTGTATATCTCTTCTGTAGAAATCCGTATAATCCTGCGGAACGTAGTTGTCAACAGAGAGCACCAGAGAATTTGCTCTTGTATAAATGGAAAGTTCCCTCAGGAATTGGGAGAAATCGTCCCCTGTCTCTCCCGGTAGCTGCTCAAAATCAATATTGATACCATCCAGCCCAAGTTTCAAGGCCGAATCCAATAGATTCTGCTCAAGAGTGATCCTCTTTGATGTTCTGGACAATACTTCATTAGTGTCAGTATCCTGTGTGAAGTTATCAACTACGCCCCATACCTCATAGCCCATTTCATGCGCTTTTGCAACATAGTCAGCACTCCCGATATCAGCTAAGTTCCCATCACTTCCGGCCAATGAAAACCAGGTGGGCGCGATAACATTCATACCCTTTGTCGGTGAAACTGCATCTGCAAGGTAAGAGTTTGCATCAGCAACTGCCACATTATGAAATCCAAGCACGATCTTGTGGTTTCTGAGATTTTTCTGATAAGAAAGATCAGCCTCTGCTCCTCCTTCAGGATTTATCGTTTTTTCCGACCTTTCCTCGTCTATACATTCCGTCTCAGCATAGCCTGTAACTGCCTTATATCTGATTTCTGCCCAATCTTCATTCTCCTGAAGGATCTGCACCTCATCCCCATCGTCCAGATCGACCAGTATTTCCGATTGTTTGTCGGAAGAAACCCTTAGTTTGGTTTCTTTCTTTATTTTGGCAAAGGTCTCATTATCTGGCTTTGTTACAATATCGATCCTGGACGGATCCTCATAAGTCTCATATGTCAAAGGGACAAACCTGTTCACAAACGGGACAGATAAATATACAGTATCTTCAAGGATAATATAGTCCGTTCCCTGGGCACCTTCCACTGTAGAATTTGCTCCGGTGGAGAGAAGATGACCCTCCAAGCTGTCATAATAAAAATTATCGTAATATGATGCAGCGAGACTTACCGGAACGAAAGGGATGCCATTTTGGATAACAGCCTTTTCATCACACACCTTACCATCAATAATGATCACCGTTTCCGAATCCGATGAAACTCCAAAATACTCAGAAAGATCTGCTTTTTCTCTAGATCCGCCGACTTCCCTGAAAAGTCCATTTCCAAGAAGTATAAGCGCTATAGCTGCTATCACTACGCCCGCAATAACCAGCGGAAACATAGATGAAGACCTGCTCCGACCGGATGAACGCCTTCCCCTGCTGCTCCTTCGCCGTTCCGGACGCTCTGTATAATAAGCACCTCTGCGCCTTGCTTCATCTTCTCTTTCGTATCTTCTGGCTCTTTCTCTTTTCCTTCTCTCGCTCTCCAGGCTCTCGCGCATCCGACTCTCCGTCCCATTTTAGAATTCCATAACTTGTATATAATATCATTTCTTATGTTAACTTGCAACAAGCTAAACCTCTATAGAAAATCCGGCTTATGGTATCTCAAGCCTGCGAAAAGCATTCGGGGCGCCTTACCGCAGATGCATCAATGACCGTAAGCCGGATTTCTCTGGATTAGATAATGCCTAAACAGCAACCGGATTAAATCTGATCTGTACCAGCCTTCCATAGTTATTCATAATGTAATCACCCATGAAAACCATGTCTGCATGAACCATCATAATTTTCACAGCTTCCTTAGGTGTACAGGGCTTATCTCCTACAAAAATTGATACCCCGTCTGAATGATAGAATTTGAGCATCTTCAAAAGCTGTTTTTCCAGTTCAGATTTTTTTCTGATTCTGATCATTTGTTTTACCTCTCTTAAATGATCGATAGCCGCTAAATCAGCGAACTATACTGCAAACATCCCAAATTAATCCATAAGGAGGGATTTTCGTGACAATCTCCACCTGTTTAACTAAGGAATCTAACATCCCACTGCAGTCTGTAGCGCGAAGGGATAATGCCTTTTATGTTTCCTGAAAAAACGCACTCATGTCTTATGAAGGGAAGTTTGTTTCTGATACGGTAAAACCGTACGGGAAATAACTGACACCCCAATAAGGGGCCTGGGACGCTCTCGAGAATAACGTCCGAAAAAAATCCCTTTTGTTACTTGTATCTGATCGGTCCGGTCACCTCCTCCGGCATCTGGATTTCCGATCGCTCTACGAGTACTTATTTTATATCTTTGTCGCTCAGAGTCAAGATATTTATCAACCACTTCCTTCCTGTGGTTAATATGGTGTATAAGGTCGATAACTAAAGATCCGGATCACTCTGTCCTCAAAAAAACACTGAAAAAGAGCCGCTATTACGCGGCTCTTTCCATAGTCCAATAAATCTTGATTTACTCGCTAACTATTGCGCCTACAGGGCATCCGCCTTCGCAAGCTCCGCAATCGATGCAGGTATCCGCATCAACCTCAAACTTGCCATCTCCCTCAGAGATAGCGTTTACAGGACACTGCGCAGCGCACGCACCGCAGCTGATGCAAGAATCATTGATCACATGTGCCATTTTTTATTCCTCCTATTATACTATAGTGTCATCTGACTTATCACGGTTTATTCCGTCTGTGCTCTTAAATCAGACTATTTAATGTGATGCTGCAAATGAGCAGCATCAAGATTCACGGGTATTATACCATATCCACCGACAGGTGCATAGTTTTCACTGACTAAGGATAAGGCTCATATTATTGAAAGCTTTTCCAGGGCGTACGCAGGTATTATAACCTCAAAATGTTCCCTCATCCGCCCCTCAACAGCAGTAGTACACTCCTCCATATCTCCGTATTCTGTTATAATATTACACACCTTGTTAAAGACCTCAGGAGTGTGATCGGATTTTCTAAGTAAAAGATAGTATCTTCTCTCATCAGGGTCTCTGTAAAGTGTGTTATCCCCATGATATATTCCCTTAAGTATCTTTGATACTTTGATAACATCATCAACGTCTTCAAAGGAAAAAAGCTTGGTAAGATCTACCTGTATAGTGATCTTTACCTCTTTTTCACCTCCACTCTCCGGCGAGCTTATTTTGCGGGTGGTAGTAATGGAATCTCCTGAGTCGCTTGCAGTCATCACAGACTGTGTCTCCTCTATCTGCTCCTTTAACTTTCTGAAAAGATCTATAATATCATCTGCGCTTCCGGGATCCTTTTTCTTTTTCATTTCCTGTGTGTCGCTGTCATCAACAGAAGGGGCAAACTTGGAAAACCTTGTATCAAGCTCCTCCGGATCCTCTACCTTTGTGATAACAAGGACTATGGCATCATTGGACAATGGTATCGCTTCTATCATAAGGGGTATATCCTCTACATCAAAGCCAAACCTGTGATGCGCCTCTCTCATCATATCCTTGAAGAGATTTTTCGCCTTATCCGTACCATACGCCAGCTCGCTCATCTTTAGATTTCTTGAAATAAGGTCATTCTTCGTTAGTGTGCATCTTATCTGCTTATCATTTACTTTTTCTATTTTCATGGACTTTCTCCCTGCGGCTTTTACTGCTCTCGCACCAGGTTTTCAAACTTTGTCAATGCCGATATCCAGGCAAGACTAACTGTTCCAATGGATCCGTTCCTCTGCTTAGCCAGTATAATATCTGCTACACCCTTACGTTCTGTCTCTTTGTCGTAATAGTCTTCCCTGTATATAAACATTACCACATCCGCGTCCTGTTCGATAGCCCCGGATTCGCGAAGATCGGACAGCATCGGTCTGTGATCGGGCCTTTGCTCTACTGCTCTGGACAACTGCGAAAGTGCAATGACCGGGCATTGCAACTCCCTGGCAAGCGCCTTCAGACCTCTCGAGATATCCGATATCTCCTGTTGTCTTGACACCTCTCTCTTTCCTGATGCCGATCCGCTCATAAGCTGAAGATAATCGATAATCACCATATCCAGACCATGCTCTAGCTTATACCTTCTGCATTTACTCCGCATCTCTGCAACCGAAATGGCCGCGGTATCATCAATTGCGAGATTGGACATCCCTATGACTCCGGCGCTTTCTATGATACCACGCCACTCATCATCATTTAAATGGCCAATCCTGATATTCTGTGAATCAACTCTTGATTCCATGGCCAAAAGCCTGTTTACCAGCTGTTCCTTCGACATCTCCAATGAGAAAAAAAGGCACTTGCAGTTCTCCTTAAAACAGGCGTGCTGAGCAATATTTAAGACTAGAGCGGTCTTTCCCATGGACGGTCTTGCAGCTATAAGAATAAGATCTGACTTTTGGAAACCTGCCGTAAGAAGATCCAGATCATCAAACCCTGAGGCTATGCCGGTTATCTTCTGGTCTGCCTTGGCAACTTCCTGTATCCGCTGCAACGCACTTATGACAATGTTCTTTATCGGAGTAATATCCGTACGACCCTGATTCTGAACGAGATCAAATATCCTCTTTTCCGTATCCTGAAGAATATCCGCTGTCTCGCGTTCTCCTCTGTAGCAATCATTTTCGATATCGGCATTAACTCTTATGACAGACCTTAGTATGGATTTCTCCCTTACGATCTCAGCATAATGTCTTACATTTGCTGATGTAGGTACAGAGTCTACTATATCTGCCAGAAATGCAGGATTGGTGATATCTGAAGGGGCTCCTTTCTCCCTAAGTTTCTCCTGTATCACAACTGAGTCAGCAGGCTTCTTTTCATCAAAAAGCTCTACTATGGCCTCAAATAAGAGTCCGTATCTTTCCTCATAAAAGTCACTTCTGTTAAGGATCTCGGTTGCAGCAAAAACAGCCTCGCGCGTATCGTCAAGGATCATGGCTCCTATAACAGACCGTTCCGCTTCAGATGAATGCGGAGGGATCCTTTTTATAGTCTTTTCTTCTGGAGGCATCGTTTCACTCTTCAGAGACCACTTCTACATTTAGATAAGCCGTCACTTCCGGATGGAGCTTGACGTTTATCTTGTAAGTTCCCAGTTTTTTTATCGGCTCATCCAGCACCAGTTTCTTTTTATCTATATCAATACCGTTCTGCTTCTTCATCTCCGCAACTATCTCCTTTGAAGACACAGAGCCGAACACCTTTCCGTCTTTTCCCGCCTTTACTTTGCATGTCAGGCTGTTTTTCTCCAGCTTTTCCGCAAGTTCTTTTGCGTCTGCCAGCTTTTCGGCAGCTATCTTCTCGTCCCTTGCTTTTCTAAGCTTTACATCGTTTAGATTCTTCGAATCGGCCGGAACTCCGAGATTTTTCGTAAACAGAAAGTTCCTTGCATACCCTTCCTTTACTTCCACTATGTCATCTTTTTTCCCGAGAGACTTTACATCCTCCAGCAAAATAACCTTCATTATATGATCTCTCCTTCCTTTTCCATTTCGTCTATCACATTTTTCAGCTTCTGCTTCGCCGTATCTGTATTCATATCTGTAAGCTGGGCTCCCGCGATATTCATATGGCCACCCCCTCCCAGACGTTCCATAATGATCTGAACATTTATCTCATCGATCGATCTGGCCGAGACAAAGATACGGTTCTGATATTCCGTAAGAACAAAAGAAGCCTTTACGGAATTGATATTTAGCAGCTCATTTGCTGCCTGGGAGCCTACAACAGTAGGACTTGAAAGACCGTTACCATTGCAAGCCGATATTGCATATTTATCATGAAAAAGCTCTGCTGCTCTGACTATCTCAGCCCTTGCCTTGAATGAATCCATATCATTCCTAAAGAGTTTCCTTACTCGGGTAATGTCCGCTCCACTTCTTCTCAAAAAGGCCGCTGCCTCAAAGGTCCTTACCCCGGCTTTGGTCATAAAGTTATTCGTATCGATCATAATTCCTGCATACAGGCTGTCTGCTTCCACCGCTTTTATACGTATATTGTCGGAAATATACTGCAGTATCTCTGCAACCATCTCACAGGCGCTCGAGGCAAAGGGTTCAATATATGACAATGTCGCGTTATCTATAGTCTCGGTTCCTATACGATGGTGGTCAAGTAATACTATAGTCCTGACACGTCTTAATAGCTCGGGGCACTCAGTTATGGATGGCTTATTTGTATCAACGACCACCAAAACTGAACTGTCGCTGTCAGCGAGCTGCAACGCTTCTGCGCTGGTCACAAACATATCCGGATCAAAATCCGCTTCATTGGAATAAGCATCCATGAAAGGTTTTATGGACTGGGTCACCGTATTAATAACAATATGGCACTTCTTATCAAGCTGCCTGGTAACTCTGTATATTCCGACCGCAGCTCCGAAGGTATCTATATCCGTGATCTGATGTCCCATACAGATCACCCGCTCTTTCTGCTCTATTATCTCTCTTAATGCCTGTGCCTTTACTCTTGCCTTTACACGGGTATTTTTTTCAAGCTGCATACTCTTTCCGCCGTAGTATGTAGTCTTGTTTAGTGTTTTTACGACGGCCTGATCTCCGCCCCTGCCCAAAGCAAGATCTATGGCGCTTCTTGCATAGGATGTATCCTCTGCGAGCGAGCCAGTATCCAGTCCAAATCCCATGGATAGTGTGACGGACATCTCATTTCCGACCTTTACTGTTTTCACATCTTCCAGAATATCAAACCGGTTTTCCACAAGTCTGTCAAAAGAGACCTTTTTCATGGTGATAAAGTACTTGTCTCTTTCCATATTCTTGACAACCGCATCAAAATCAGAAAAATATTTTTTTATCTTTCTGTCTATCAGCGCTACAAGAAGAGATCTTCTGACTTCTTCTACATTTTCCATAGCCTCATCATAGTTGTCCATAAATATGTATCCGGTCACTATAGTCTGCTCCATGTTTCTCCGCTTTAATGCGTTGACCTCCGTCTCATCAAAAAGAAACATAGTAATTATTGATCCGGTAAATCCTTTTCCATTATTTATGATCAAAGAAGAACGCGCCATCTCATCCAGAGAAGTACGTCTGATGTCGGCCCTGAAATCCCGCCCGCTCAGGGAGAATTCGATTCCTGTGTTCTCCCCATCCGAAGGAAGTCTGTCCTTCGTCAGCTCGGGTACATATGTAGTAATGGATTTTCCAACTGGTGAGTCTTTAACTATGAGCTTCTGGAATTCATTATTACACCATACAAAACGCCCATTTTCATCCAGAATTGCATAAGGGAGCGGAAGCCCCTTCAATAATTGCTTCTGCACCTGCCCAAAACTTATGGCAAAGTAGATCATATCGTTGGTGATCTTGGTTTGATTATAAAACCTTATTGCCAAAGCAGCTGCAACACATATTATAGCGACTATGCTTGCTGCCAGACCCGCCCTTTTATCAATAAGGAACATTCCTGCTGCACATAACGCGATAAACACCGCAAATATCAATGGCCATCTCACATACAGCCTGAGTGTACCCTTTAATTTCCCGCCCTTTTCGTCTGTTCTTTCCATCTTTCCTTAAGGATCCTGCCGGATCAGTAAAATTCCTTTATATGCTTTATCTTTGAAAGATAATCTTTTTCTTCCTCTACAGGCTTATCCCTGTCAAGTCGATCAACCAGCCGTCCTTCATCGTCATACAGTGGGTGAACCATTATCTCTACCAGAGAGCCGTCCTTGATTTGCTCTCTGCATTCCATAAAATCCTTAAATGAACCGAAATAATCAGTGGTATTGATGGGTAAAGCCTTGAGCTTACGGTTATATCTCACCTTATAAAACTCTTTCGCAAAGGACATGTTTCGATACAGATTTCTTGTCAATCTGACTGATCTGATGCCATAGGAAGTAATAAGAGGCTCTACTGCCTTCCATATGGAAGCATCCGTATGCACATAATGATGCGAATCCAGATGCTTATCCGGTAACCCATAGGAAATATATTTCCTTATCTGGGCCTCAGCCTCCTCTCTGACAGCCTGTATCTCGTTCTTCGAAAGGTGCATTCTTGCATACAGATTCTTCGCAAAAGAGGCATTAAAGCTTCCATCCTCTCTGCAAAACCTCTTGCATCTCATTATTCCTTTTGTCAGGGGGACTCCGCTTGTGAGGTTCAAATGCAGCCCTACCCTTTCGTGCCAGCCGTACCTTTGAGCCATAACAACGGCATCATCTGCACAATCCATGTTTACCATCAGGGTAGTGCTCGTAATAAAACGCTCTGCAAAGCACTCGGCAATGGCATTGTTTACATCAACTGATTTTCCAAGATCGTCTGCGTTTATGATTATCCTAAGCATGTCTTACTACAAGTGTTATGTCAAAAACAGTAACAATATATTACTTGATTCAATAGAAAACTTCAACTGACACTTGAACATCTGCTCCTTTTGTGATATCTTAGTAATCCGTGACAATCCACCTTGCTCATTTTTAAGAATGAGCCAAAATGACCATAAGGAGGTTAATAATGAACAAGTATGAATTGGCCGTTGCAGTCAACGGACAGCTTGAGGCGGATGCAAAAAACGCCGTTCTCGAGAAGGTGAGAGGACTCATCACGCGTTTCGGAGGCACTATAACATCGGAAGATGATTGGGGCAGAAAAAGATTTGCTTACGAGGTGCACAAAGTCAAGGAAGGCTATTATGTCTTCATCAAGTTCCAGGCAGGCCCTGAGGCCATCGCCGAAATCGAAAATCGTATCCGGATAGTAGAAAATGTATACAGATATCTCATAGTATCGGATGAGAAGGAACTCTCGGTGAAGCACGAGGAAGAAAAGAGCGAGCCTTCGACAGAATCGCCTGAAAGAGATTTCACTGCAGAAAAGGCTTCAGCACCTGCGGAGGCACCTGTTGCCGATGAGTCCACTGAAGAGGCTGCAACAGAGGCATAGTAACCAGTGGCAAAGCCACAGAAAGTGTAGGGCAGAATAAATGAATAAAGCTATGTTAACGGGGCGCCTTACAAGAGATCCTGACGTACGTTATTCCCAAGGTGAAAATCAGATGTGTATTTCTCGTTTCACCCTGGCTGTTGAACGCAGGAGATCAAGAAATCAGGACGGAAACGCTCAGACAGCTGATTTTATCAGCTGCGTCGCTTTCGGGAAGACAGGAGAATTCGTTGAAAAATATGCCAGAAAGGGCATGAAATTTGATGTTGTAGGACGTATACAGACGGGAAGCTATCAAAACAAAGAGGGCCAGACAGTGTATACGACCGAAGTTGTCATTGAGGACATTGAATTTGGCGAGAGCAAGAAGGCTCAAGGCAATGCACCTTCCGATTATCAGGCACCAGCAAATACTCAGGGAGGCAGCGCACCTGCTCCCCAGCCTGCAGATGACGGTTTCATGAACGTTCCTGACGAGATTGATGACGAATTACCTTTCAATTAATGCTTTTATTTAGTACAGAGTGAGGAGAGAGATAATGCCATATACAAGAAACAATGATCATTCAGACAGACCCAGAAGACCCGGTGGAATGCGTAGAAAAAAGAAAGTATGTGCATTCTGCGGTAAGGATTGTGACATCGACTACAAGGATATAGTAAGGCTAAGCAAGTTCATTTCAGAAAGAGGTAAGATCCTTCCGAGAAGGGTAACCGGTACTTGTGCAAGGCACCAGAGAGAAATCACAGTAGCCATCAAACGTGCCCGTCACCTTGCTTTGCTTCCATATGTAGTAGAATAATTCTGATCTGTAAGTCACAGCCTGTCGGTCATCCCGACAGGCTGTTTTTTATTTTATTCTTTATGCTTTCCCTGCTGTAGGTATCGCGTCTCAGACGGTCATATTCAGAAAGTATGGCCCGGTTTCTGTCGTAATTGTCATTTGCTCCGTATATCAGCATTTCGTCTTCTATATCATCATAGGATGAATAACCTATACCCGGGATACCGTTCCCTCCAAGTATGTCTTTATGCGTCAGAACTATAGTGTCGGTAAATACAGCCTCCTGCATTACTCCTGAAGTCTGAAAAGAATATCTTCCCTCATTATAAGGCAGCACAGCATAAGTTGCCCGGGATAGCAGATCCAGATACTCATTATTTTCCGGATATTCGTCCCTAATCTCGATATTGGAGGACGCCTTTGCTTTTAATTCATTGTACCATTCTTTGTCGTAAAACCTTCCCGCGATCACAAGCCTGTATGAGATCCTGCAGAATGCATCCACAAGCTCATCAAGCTGTTTCCCTTTATCCATTGTACCAAGGCAAACGGCATAGGGTTCTTTTTTATTCTTTCTGAGCGGTGCATAGGTTACATCATCGCAAATATAATCTGGAACAAACACCGACGGCATATTCCTGAACCTGAAGGCAGCCCCTGTCGAAATACACTTATATACCTTCTTCTGTCCGGTTTCAAAAATCCTCTGTTTGATCCCGGCAAGGCTTCCGGTATGATATCCTTCAAAAAACAAAGTCACAACTATCTTTTTATGACTGTTCCCAAAAAGTGCCAAGTACAGGAAAAAATAAAACTCTACATTAAAAAACCATATTACATCCGCATCGCTCCGTTTCAGGATTCTCCTTATATTACCAAACATCCTGAGTTTATTAGTTATTTTTTCGCTTAGGGATGAGTGCCCCTTCATCACAATATTATGAGGCAAAATACATATTCTGCTCCTTTCCCTGATATTATCAGAAATCTCGTCTGATATGGGTTTAGGAACAAATATGCTGATCTTATTATCTTCCGATATCAGGTCATAATATTCTGAAAGCACCTTAGGAGCATGTCCTACTGCCTTGCCTTCCTCATCACATCGACCCTGATATTCTGCCATACACACGTGTCTTCCGCCCTGTACAGGAATATCACGCAGATATCTCGCATGCAGCTTTCTGTGTATATAGGAAATGCTTATGTAACTGCACCCTGCAGCGATCCTGTTTTTCAGTCTTGCCCGGCTATCCCGAAGAACGATGCGTCGAACGGACTTTATATCTGAATATATCTTCCTGATAAGCCTCTTTTCCGTTTCTGTATCAGGATTCATATCCGTCTCAGAAAGAATCTGAAAACAGGTGGACAAATGCCTGCTGGCAGCAGCTTTAAGACAGTCCGGATGATTCTTTTTGATATATACCAGCATCTGCCTGCTGTGCAAAAAATAATCAGGGTTTCTTTTGGACGAAGTGGAAAAGACAGTATTTGATGCACTCTGAACATATCCGTATAATATTTCATCAAAACGCACTATACGTGAAGCATTAAGAAACAACCGATATATGGTTCCCATATCCTCTGCTCCCGTTCCCTCGGGAAAAGAAAGGTCATTCCAAAGCTCTCTTTTTGATATCATTCCCCACGGGGCGCTTATGAACCCCTTTTGATAAAGGAGTGCTTTCACTCCTTCTTCTCCCTCATATACACAGACCGATGAACGGGGCTTGCTTATACCTTCAAAATAAGCTTTGATATCATAAACATCATCCCTGCTGCATTTTGAATATGAACAGGAGACAATATCCGCTCTTTTATCACCTGCTGATTTAAGTAATGCGGCAAGATACCTCGGAGATATCACATCATCGCTGTCCACAAAGGCAATCCATTCCCCGTTCGCAGCTTTGAGCCCTGCATTCCTTGCAGCGGCAGCACCGCCGTTTTTTTCATGAAGCACACGTATACGTCTGTCTGTATAAGAATCGCAGAGCACTCCCGAGCCGTCCTCTGATCCGTCGTCAACCAGGATCAGTTCAAAATCGGTATTGCTCTGCGATAATATGCTTTCTACACACTGATCCAGGGTCCTTACAGCCTGGTATACAGGTACAATAAAGCTAACCATGACTCAGCCATATTCCTTTATCTCAAACGAATCCGCCACGCATCTCCTCGCCTGTTCCAGACTTCCGAAAAGTCCGTTTTCTATCATCTGACTTAATATGTTTCCCAGCGCTGTAGCTTCTCCCGGCCCGGCATATACCTTAACCCCGGCCTGCTTTGCACTGAGCTCGTTGAGCCATCCGGCATTCGATCCGCCGCCTATTATATGTATCCTGTCATATTTTTTCCCGGTAAGCTCCTCTATTTCCTTAAGCTTATCCGCATAACATTTTGCCAAGCTCCTGTAGATCACTGCCGCTAGCTGCGGTAGAGTCTCCGGTATCTCCTGTCCGGTGCTTCGGCACTTATCCCGAATAGCTTCTGCCATATCATCTGGCGCAAGAAACGCATCATCCTGAGCGTCAACTATAGAGCTGATCGTCTCCTTTGATGCCTCTTCACATATTTCACCGTAGCCCTTATCAGGAGCAAGCTTATTCCTGACAGACTGAATCATCCACAGCCCCATGATATTTGTAAGATATGTTATGCTTCCGTCGTAACCGCCCTCGTTCGTGAAATTTCTCTCTCTGCTCTTGTCAGAACAGTCCGGCTCTTCCCTTTCCACCCCCATTAGTGACCAGGTGCCTGAACTTATATAGCATGTATCCTTAGCATCAGTAGGAACAGCCATCACAGCACTTGCCGTATCGTGGGTCGGAGGAAGGATCACATCACAGTTAAAGCCAACCTCTCTTTGAATATCCTCCTTTAAGCATCCTATATTTGTTCCGGGCATCTCTATCTGCTGGAGGATCTTTCCGGGAAATCCCAGCTTTTCCACCAGTTCATAATCCCAGTTTCTGGTCTTAGGATCTACCAGTTGACTGGTTGTAGCTTCCGAGTATTCCTGTACCTTCTTTCCCGAAAGCCGGAAATGAAAAAAATCCGGCATCATAAGAAGCGTCTCGGCTTTTTCCAGATACTCCGGATGGTTTTTCTTTATCGCCATAAGCTGGTATATGGTATTATATATGGCCTTCTGGATCCCGGTCCTTGCATAAAGCTCACGCTCAGGGACGATCTCAAAAACCGCCTGGTCCATATCATCGGTCCTGCTGTCACGATATCCCACTGCTTCACCGATCATCCTGTCATCCTTATCCAGCAGCACGAAATCCACACCCCAGGTATCCACACCGATACTCATGGGAATCTTTCCTATCTCCCTGCATTTTTTCATTCCGTTAAGTATCTCTTCAAACAGTCTGTCCGTATCCCAGCACAAAGAACCGTTTTTTTCATCCATACCGTTTGGGAAACGGTAAACCTCTTCCAGCTCAATCTTTCCATCTTTCAGACACCCTAAAATATGCCGGCCGCTGCTGGCGCCTATATCCACTGCCAGAAAATATTTTTCCATAAACCGTCCTCCTTGCCTGATTCTTTACGTCAGCCGCCAATCTGACAATAAAGTGAAGTTAATCTTTCGATTGTCTCCTTAAATCCTCTCATTTTATCCCCGGATGGTCGTTCGGTATCCCCCATGGGATAGTCCCTGCCCAATCCTCTGTATTTCCCTTCACCGAAATTATGATAAGGCAGAAGATCTATTTCGTCCACTCCCTGAAGCGACTCTGCAAATCTCGCGATATCCAAAAGCTCTTTTTCGGTATCATTAAACCCTGGTATCACGGGCACTCTGATAATAAGTCTGGTCATCCCGGATGCTGCGATCTTCCTTGCATTCTCCTTCATCAGAGTGTTTTCCAGACCACACCACTCCTTATGCTTCACGGGATCCATGTGCTTAATGTCCATGAGATAGTTATCCAGATACGGTAATATCATTTCTATTGTTTCATACTTTGCAAATCCCATGCTCTCCAGAGCTGTGTTGACACCGAGAGCCTTGCCCGCCTGGAGCAGTGCTTTAGCAAACTCCGGCTGCAGCAGGCTCTCTCCCCCCGAAAGTGTCAATCCACCGGATGATCTGCTGTAGTATGGCATATCACGCCTCACTGTCTGCATCACTTCACGTACGGTCACATCCTGCCCATACACCTTGGGCTTTCCATTTATCGTCATAGTCTCTATGTCATAACTCTGGGACTCCGGATTGCAGCACCATCGACACCGCAGAGCGCATCCCTTAAGGAATACGATGGTCCGTATCCCTATACCGTCATGTATAGAATACCGTTGGATATCAAATATCCTTCCTTTTACATTGAGATAGCTGTGATCATCCATTTCTTATCCGTTATATACGTCAGACGCCTTCCTTTCTTCCGCTTTACCTGTAAAGGCCCTGCTCTGTTCTCCTGATAATGTCATCCTGCAGTGATTTCGAGAGTGTAGTAAACAACGCAGAGTATCCCGCGACCCGGACCACAAGTCCTGCATACTTCTCCGGATGCTTTTGAGCATCTATCAGCGTCTCCCTGTCCACTACATTAAACTGCATATGCATGCCCTTCTGGTCAAAATACCCCCGTACAAGAGAAACGAAATCTTCCAAATCCTTGTCCGTGCTCATAGCAGTCGGATGGATCTTCATATTAAACAATGTACCATTTGAGGCATCAGCGTGATCAAGACGTGCCACTGAATTGCAGGATGCTGTAGGACCGTTCAGATCATATCCGCTGGTAGGAGACACTCCATCAGCCACCGGAGTATGAGCGAGTCTGCCGTCGGGTGTAGCTCCGGTCTGCGCTCCAAGAGGCACATTCGCCGATACCGGATATAGTCCCGCCTGAAAAATACCTCCGCGAGGATTCCTGTACTCCGGCAAAGGTCTGGTATAGAAATACGCAGCTTCTCTTGCTATTTCATCTACCTCATCAACGTCATTTCCGAAATGGGGCAGGTCTATTATCATATCCCGCATCTCCGCATAGCGCTTCCTTTCTTCTTCCGGAAGCTCCATTGTCAGTACTTTTTTTATTATTGATGCTATAAAATCCGGACTTATCTCTTCTCCTTTTGCTTCCATGACTTTTGCAGCCTGAAGCGCGGCTTCCTTCGCTGTAGTTTCATCAAAGCCCTGACCGTAGTTCATCTCCATAGCTCGCGCGAGCTCCTTTAGCGTAAACCTGTGTTGCTCAAAAACAAGAGTCTTTACTGTGTAAAGAGAATCAGCCACATTTGCTATACCGAAACCCTGAGGACCAGTAAAGTTATAGTGAGCTCCGCCCTGCTGAAGCGGTACGCCCTTTGATATACAGTCATCTATCAGCGCCGACTCAAAAGGAAGAGGGCATCGTTCTGCATGAGCACGATCTATGGCATTATCAGCGTTCACGAGAAGCGCAATGTTATAATCCATCTGCTTTTTGTACGCAGCTTTGAACTCTTCATAGGAGGTTATATTATCTATGTCTCCCGTCTGTATACTGGCGATCTCACCGTTATCGACTCCATTTGTAAATACCATCTCCAGAGGTCTGCACATATTAAAGAATGCTGCATCATGCCATCCATCCTCTTTTCCCGGGACATGAGGCTCCACACAGCCTATGATGGCATAATTTCTGGCATCCTCTATGCCTATGCCACGGTTTTCCATTGATGGAATGATTATCTCGTCGTTATAGTAAGCCGGAAATCCTATGCCGGTACGCGTAACCTCAGCTGCCCTTATCAGCAGCTCCTTTGCTGATCCATTCCATACTCTGATGGATATGGAGGGCTGGGGAAGGAATACATGCTTCGTTGCATCAAGACACATAAAGGACAGATCATTCGTTGCGTCTCTTCCATCCTTTGTCTGTCCTCCGACTATTAGATTTTGAAAGAGTGAATATCCCGAAAACCCCTCTGCCGAAACTGCATCACGACATTTATTCAGATCATTCAGTTTTACCCATACACAATCCAAAAGCTCCTGAGCATATTCCCTAGTAAGAATCCCCTCTTCAATATCTTTTTCATATAGGGGATACATATACTGATCAAATCTTCCGGGTGATATGGAATGTCCCGAAGATTCTATCTGGATAGTCTGCTGGACAAACCAGAAAGCCTGAAGTCCTTCTTCAAAGGTTCTTGCCGGATTCTCAGGTACATAAGAACAGGTCTTCGCTATCTTCAAAAGCTCCTGCTTCCGTCCTTCGTCTTTTTCCTTAGCAGCTTCTTCCTCGGCAAGCTTTGCATATCTTTTTGCGTAATCAATAACAGCCTGACAAGAGATTATAACCGCTTCCAAAAATCTTTTTTTATCTCCGTAATTCGGATCTCCTACATCCACCTTCTTAAGCTCGTCGGCGGTCTGCTCCATTATCCCTTTTAGTCCCTCGTATATAACCCTGTCATAATGAACATTAACATGTCCGACTCCATTATAATAATAGTTTCCGGGGGTAAAGAAGTTGTGATCCATTGCCCTTATTGTCTCTGGAGCCATGTAGGATCTTGCCAGCTCGCTGGTAGTCTTTCCCTTCCAGTAGTGATTCACCTTTTTCAATCTCCGCTTTGTATCATCAGAGATATAAAATGGATCAGCAGTCCTGTGTTCCACTGTATCAAATTCTGCCTCAAGCCATTCGTATGAAAACTCAGGATAAGTCTGACATCCCCTGGGTGCGAGAGTAGTGCTTCCTACTATAAGTTCACCCGGACGTATCACAATAGGTAGCCCGTTTAATATATGACGAAAAGCCAGGGCCTTCCTTGTGACTATGGGAAGTCCTTCTGTGGACATAAACGATTCCGTAATGAGCTCGGCTCTCGCAGGCTCTATCTCAGGCATCTTTGCAAAAAGATCTGCGACCAGTCCTGTAATACGCTCTGTTTTTGGCACAGGCGTGCTGTCAAATCCCTTTTTCCCCATTATATTCTCTGCTCCTCTTTTCGCTGAGACTTCAGCGCAAAATATATCCGTACCCTTTATGCCTTCGGATATACCAATCCTATACGATTTGCCGTGAAATAATCCTTCCAGACCGTATCGGGCTCGGAATCTGTTATCACGGTATCTATTCTGTCAAAACCACATATCTGTGAAAAAGCTTTCTTTCCGAATTTTGAAAGATCAGCTGCTAGATAAACCTTATCAGCCGACGCTATCATTGCCTGTTTTATGCCCGCAGTCTCATCATTTCCATCCGTAATACCCCGTTCCATGGAAAGACCCTTGCACGACATAAAAACTTTATCTACATGATAGGCAGAAAGCGCCTCTGCGGTTTTCCAGCCGGTAAGAGACATTGTCCCTGATCTCAACTGTCCTCCGGTAGAGATGATATCCCACCCTGTCACTGTGGAGAGCTCCAAAAGATTCTCAATCGAATTAGTTATAACAGTGAGATGTTCCTTCTGCTTTATCCACTTTGCAATAAAGACAGAGGTTGTGGATGCATCCAAAAAAATATGATCATTTTCTTCTATCTCACCGCATGCAAGCTCCGCTATCTTCTGCTTAGCCGAAATATTAACGCCTCTCCTTACATTATGAGGCAGTTCTGTGACGTTTGATTCATTCAGCACTGCACCGCCGTAGCTCTTTACGATGTAGCCCTCATCCTCAAGCCTGTCCAGATCTCTCCTTATCGTCTCTTCCGACACCTCATATATTCGGCTGAGTTCGGAAACCACGACTTTTTTTTCTTCCTGTATCTTTGCAAGTATTATATTTCTTCGTTCTGCTGCAAGCATTATTTCATTAATTCAGAAATTTCATAAGCTGCTCCGAGGGGCTCGCTATGACTGATTCATCCAGGAACATGCCTTTATCTCCGGCTGATTGTTTAGCCGCATCAATCGCAGCCTGAACTGCAGAGACACTTCCTGTGATAGTCATATAACTCTTGCCACACATACCCTTGGCCAGACGCAGCTCCAAAAGCTCAACTATCGCTGTCTTTGCGGCAATATCCGCTGCCACGATCATGGCGGCCACATCATAGGTTTCCAGCACACCCAGAGCATCGATATTCTCGGGCTGAGCTGTCCCGTAGATCGCAGGAAAAATGGAATCGTGAGGATTGCCCAGCACAAAGGTGTCAATAACCTTATCTCCGTATGCCGCTGCAGCCCTGTCTACCGAAGCTCTTACCGCTGCTATCTCACCGGCTATCAGTATCACGAATTTTCCCGGACAGGTTGCTTCAGCCTGAAGCAGGTCCACATTTGCCGCCTTGGCCATATCATCAGCCGCCTTAAATCCCGTAGACACTGTTGTACACTCTACCATTCCGATCGCTCTTGCCACTTGTTCCTGTTCTCCTCTGCCGCATTTCCAGTCCGGACTTATCACAGACTGCTTATTTCTATATATTTTTCCGTCACATTGGTTACAGTTCCGCTGATAGAAGCATGCACTCCCGCTGACAATCCCTCTGACGGACTTCCAATGATCTGCCCTTCTCTAACCATATCCCCTGTTTGTACCACCGGATTTGCAGGCGCTCCGATGTGCTGACTCATTGGTATCCTTACTCTTGACACCTTACATACCTCATCATCAAAAGAAGAAGGTACATCATATTTTGAAAGCCCCAGCTTTGCTGTCAGCCTGTGAACCGGAACCTTTCTGTACTCCCTGTCTTCGCTTACGGGCGCCGGATCAGGTTTTCCGGCATTGATCCCTGCACTTCTTAATCCCGTCTTAAATTCCTGTATAATGCTCTTCGGCGAAAGTCCCTGAGGGCATGCATACTTCTCACATATTCCGCATCCGCTGCAAAATGCTGAATTCTGAAAACCAGAAAGGTCGCTTACATCCTGATTTGCTACTGCCCTCATGATACGATGAGGCTCTATCGGATGTCCCAACGCATGCCGTGAGCAAAGATCTGTACAAGTCCTGCACTGACAACACGCCGAAGATGCCCTTCTCCTCTCCACATCAAGATTCTTATCCATCTTCATGATGAGCTCGTGAGCTCTGTCAAGTATTATGATCGCGTTTGTCGTCTTAGTTATGATGGTATTCTCATCGCCAAGTCGTCCCATCATAGGACCGCCCATAAGGTAGGCGGGTGTCTCTGTTGTTACTTTTCCCGCCAGCACTATAGCATCCTTTACCAAAGTGCCCACGGGAACTCTGACAGTAGCTGGCGTATCAATCTCCCCGACTATGGAAACCATCTTACTCGTGACGGACTTTCCTTTATGTACCGCCTGATACAGATTGTACATGGTTTCTACATTGTATACTACGACATTCTGCTCTATCGGAAGACCTCCAGGGCGTACAATCCTGCCGGTGGCTTCATATATCAGCACCACTTCGTCCCCCATAGGATAGGCCGGCCGCACCTGCTCCATCCTTACAGAAGTATGATCACTAAGCACGCCGGAAAGAGCCTTTATCGTCTCGGTATACTCGCTCTTGATACCGATCACAGCTTCTTTTGCTCCTAAAGTCTCCCTTACCTCATCAAGCATGGATACTATCTCTTCCGGGTGAGACGCAAGAAGCTGCCTGTGGAGCTTTAACAGCGGTTCGCATTCCACACAGTTGAGTATGACAGTATCCGCCTTGTCTGTCATCTTAGCATAAGCCGGAAAGCCCGCCCCTCCGGCTCCCACTATTCCACACTCTCTGGCTGTTTTTTTTAATGTTTCAAGATTCATTACTGATCTGTAAACTCCTGACCCTCATCTATGATTCCCACGATGGCAGCATCAACCGGAGCGTCTTTCATATCACAGCCTATACGTGCTGCAGACCCCTGTGCTACAAGAACCTTCTCTCCTATACCCGCGCCTATGATATCTATAGCGACCAGGTCATTCCCGTCAGCTCTCATTGATTCCTCGGGACGCACTATCATAAATTTGTTCCCGACAAGTTTTTCACTTTTTCTTGTGGAAAATATGCTTCCCACTACTTTTCCAATTATCATCGAAGTATCTCCGCGATGTCGCCCTGCTTTACCTGACAGGCATTTGCTTCATCAGTATCTATATGCATCTCCAGCGAAAATGAAGGATCTACACGGATCTTCACCTTGTCAAGGACAGCCCCTCTTTCGTTACCCATCTTTACGGATACATAGTCTCCATCCTTCAGCCCTGCGCTTTGCGCCTCTACAGGTGTCATATGGATGTGTCTTGCAGCCACTATGCATCCCTCCTTAAGGTACAGTACCCCTTTGGGGCCAACCAAAGATATCGGAGCTGATCCCTCCACATCCCCTGATTCCCTTAATGGAGCATTTATCCCCAGAGTTCTGGCATCCGTCGCTGATATTTCTACCTGAGATGCTTTGCGGACAGGTCCTAGTATGCGCACATTCTCTATTGCGCGAAGTTTCAGGCCAACTATCGTGCACTGCTCGTTGGCCGCGAACTGCCCACCCATAAGGTCTTTCTTTTTTGTCAGATGATATCCCGGGCCGAAGAGTGTCTCCACATGTTCTGCAGACAGGTGGATATGTCTGGCAGACACACCCACCGGAACCTTCATCACAGCCCCCTCTTTATCAGTGCTTTCAAGCGCCTGTAGTACGGCCCTGGTAATCACTTCCACATTGTTAATGTCCAATTGTGATACCTCCTATGCTTTACCGGAGATATTACTTGACCTTCGGGAGTATCATCTCTACATCGTTGTGAGGTCTGGGTATCACATGAGTCGCAATAAGTTCCCCAAGCCTTCCGGCAGCATTACTTCCGGCCTCTACAGATGACTTTACCGCACCTACGTCTCCGCGTACCATTACCGTGACCAATCCAGATCCAATCTTTTCTGTTCCGATAAGCGTGACGTTTGCTGCCTTGCACATCTGATCAGCCGCTTCAATAGCTGCTACAAGTCCTCTGGTTTCTACTAATCCTAAAGCTTCAAGTGACTGTGACATTTTTGTTTCCTCCTTAAAATTAAATGTTTGATCTTGTTAACTGTATTACTGTTTCATCTGCTCTTTAATATTGAAATCTGGCGGATCCTGTCCAAGCATCTTATGATCATCAAGGATCCCGGAAGATTCTTTTTCCTTAAATCTGCTTGCGGATATCGCTACTATCCTCTGTATCTCAGGATGCGGATTTGCAAGCACTCCAACTGACACGGGTTTCTTGATTGCCTTGGTGCTGCCGGCTTCTATAGCCTGCTTTACTGCGGACACATCTCCTTCTATCACGAGAGTCACAAGTCTGCCGCCCAGCTTTCTTTCCCAAGTGGACAGCGTTACATTCGCTGCCTTGCACATAATATCCAATGCATCGACTGCGGCAACAACTCCTGTTATCTCTATAAACCCGTACGCCTTCATTCTTTTCTCCCGTGATTTAACCCTTAAACTTAGGTAAAATCATCTCAACATCGTTATGTGGTCTGGGTATCACATGTGTCGCAACCAACTCGCCGAGTCTGCTTGCTGCCTGTGTTCCCGCCTCTACAGAGGCCTTCACCGCACCGACGTCGCCACGTACCATGACCGTGACCAGACCGGATCCGATCTTTTCAGTGCCTATCAATGTGACCTCTGCGGCCTTTGTCATGGCATCGGCTGCCTCAATAGCTGCCGTGAGTCCTCTGGTCTCCACCATTCCTAATGCTTCAAGTGACTGTGACATAGTTTTTTCCTCCTTAGTCTTTATCCAATGCGCTGATAGTCAGCATTTTTTCCGTATCCTCTGTCGGATTCGGGATGATGTGGGAACATACAATACCGGTCTGTGCTTTTGCAACCTCCTCTGCTGCCCTCATTGCCTCCTCCACATCCGATACCCTGCCACGGAATTTCACCGTTACAAGAAGCGGAACAGGAAGCTCATCGGCATTAGCGGGCTTATTTTTATCAAACACTTCAAGTGCTACATTTCCAGCCTTGCAACCCGCATCTGCTGCAAGGAAAGCGCATACCAGCCCATATACCTCCAGCAGTCCAACAGCATATCCCACATTGTCTCCAGTTTCATTTAGTGCCATATCATCCTCTGTCATCTGCAAGGTACGTCTGTACCTTCATTTTCTGTACATCATTACCTGCCGGGAGGTGTTATTATCGCTATCTTAAGACCCGTCATAGCCAGATTGGTCTTCAATGCCTCATTTATTTCCTCCAAAGGAAATCTATGAGTGATCAATTCACTCAGAGGAAGTCCTATAGCCTTTGCTCTTTTCAAAAAGTCAAAAGTCGTGCCGTAATCCCGCAGGGTATAAACCCACGATCCTACGAGGTTTATCTCCTTTGAGCAGAGATCAAAATGCGGATTGATCGTCGCGTCACCTCCGTTTACGAAAAATCCAAGCTCACATAATCCCCCTCCGTTTCGGATGAATTTATATATATTAGCATGAGCTTTAGGGTTTCCAGTACACTGGAAAGCAAAGTCCGCAAGATGTCCTCCGAAAGAATCCTCTACTGCTTTTGTCAGCGCTTCGATACCCTGATGATCATTGAAATCCACTGTCTTGTCAGCCCCAAGTCTTTTGGCAAATTCAAGGCGCTTGGCATTGCCATCCACCGCTGTTATATTCTGGATGCCCATAGTCCTTAAAACTGCTATGCAGATAAGTCCTATGGGGCCGCATCCCTGTACCACTACCCTGCTGTTAAAGCGAAGTATCCCGGTTGTTTTAGCCCGCTCCACCGCGTGGACCAGCACAGCGCAGGGCTCTATCAGCACCCTGCTGTCCAGATCCAGATCACTGACATTGAAAATCGTCGATCCGCCACGAACGAAGATGTAATCCGAAAACCAGCCATTTAAATGGTAATCATCATCCGGCAGCAATCCGTAAACATCCGCCGCACCTACATTCTGCTTATTCAGATCAAACATAGTGATCTCCGGATCATCCTGAAAGATCATGCAGGTTACTACCTTGTCTCCAACGTGAAGGTCCTTTCCTGCGGAATCCTTCTTTACATTCTTTCCCATCTTTACTATCTCGCCGGTACCTTCGTGTCCTAAAGCCACAGGAATAAGGCCGAAGGGATCTCTTTTGAATTCGTGGGCATCCGTACCGCATACACCACAGCCTTCTACCTTGACAAGGATATCATCATCACCAACCTCAGGTATGGGAAACTCTTTTATCTCAAAGCGTTCCTTATCAACCAGCATGGCGACACGCGCCTTTTCCGGCACTGAGGCCCCGTATGTCCGGCTATATGATTTTCCGGATTCTGATCCCGTATTGAGCGCAGACGATCCTCCCATCTGGTTCAGTATCTGCTTCACTATAAGCTCAACATCTTTTTCATTTACTGACATTGACTCCCCCTCCTCTATCTTATGCAAAGGCTGTCCGTCATCACACAGCGTCTGCGTTTCGTAAATGTTGACGCGCTGGTTAAGCCTTCACCGGTTCTTGAAGCTATCGTAAAAGTGGGATAGCCCTCGCCCCCGAAACCCAATGCAGCGTAGCTGGGTCCGTTCTTGACCAGAATAGCGGTATCCAGCGCCCTGGCATATTCGGTAATATTGTCGACATTCTTTGAATGAATATGTGCCGAGTGGCGGTTGCCATGCTCAAGCCAAACCGCAGTCTCTACCCCTTCCTTAAAGTCCTTCACCCTTACTACGCCAAGAATGGGCATCATAAGCTCAGTGGTGATCAAGGGATGCTCTTTAGGTCCTTCAAACACAATGCATCTTATGTCAGCTCCTACCTCGACTCCCACCATCGAAAGAAGAGTTCTGGCATCACGACCTACACACTTGCGGTTTAATGCTCCCTTTGGAGTTATAACCGTATTGATCAGCTTGTCCTGTATTTCTCTGCTTGCGAGATAGCATCCGTTCTCATTGATAAAACAGCTCATCAGTTCATCACATATGCTGTCAACTGCCACTACCTCTTTCTCTGCAATACAAGGCAGATTATTATCAAACGTGCAGCCGTTCACTATGTCCCTTGCCGCTTTCCTCACATCAGCAGTCTCATCCACCATTGCAGGAGGATTACCTGCCCCAGCCCCGATGGCACGCTTTCCGGACGAGAGAACAGCAGTAACAACCCCTGGTCCTCCGGTTGCCACAAGAAGAGGGATTTTAGGATGTTTCATCATAATGCTGCTTGTCTCCATAGTAGGGTTATCTACTGTGCAGGCGATATTATCCGGTCCACCAGCCTCTAAAGACGCTTCGTTTATCATGTTTATCGTGAATATCGTTGTTTTCTTGGCATTCGGATGCGGATTGAACACAACTGTATTCCCACCGGCTATCATGCCTATCGAATTACAGATGACTGTTTCCGAAGGGTTTGTCGCCGGTGTTATGGCTCCTATCACGCCGAAGGGTCCCATCTCTACCAGGGTAAGCCCCCTGTCTCCAGACCAGGCCACGGTCGTGATATCTTCTGTCCCCGGGGTCTTGTCAGCTGTAAGTCTGTGCTTTAATATCTTGTCACCGACATTCCCCATTCCGGTCTCGTTCACACCCATATTTGCTATTATCTCAGCGTTCTCATTTGTCTTGCGCCGTATCACCGAGATTATCTTCTCCCGCTGATCCAGTGTCATAGCATGCACTTTCTTCTGAGAAACATATGCTGCCTCTATAGCCTCATTCATATCCGTGAACACACCATGCATGCCCTCGGTATTTCCATCTATCTGAAGATTAGCCATGACCTTCTGGACTATCTCATGCACAAGTCTTTCATCTAAACTTCCTGTACCCACTTGTTCCTCCTGTTTATCACTTCCCAAGGGAAGCCAGTACCTTCTTTGTTATCTCTGATATCAGTTCGTCATTTGACTGAGCCGAAGCAGTGCTTCCGGCATCGCAGTTTCCACAGTTATGACAGTTTGCCGTTCCCTTATTCAGGCAAAGATCTGCCGGGTGCCTTCCCGGAATCCCCATCTGACGTCTTATCTCATAGAGCCGCTGCACTGTTTTTTGATCGAATTCCTTGGGCCCGCCAAGCTGCCTTGCTTTGTAAAGCAGCTCTGCGTAGAACTCCACAGATTCCATCTTATGATATGCCGCAAGCAGATCTCCGGACCATGTAAGAGCCCCATGGCTTTCAAGCAGTACAGCATCAAAATGCTCCAGGTAAGGCTCGACAGCATCCGGTATCTCCATTGTGGATGGTGTTCCGTAAGGAGCTATAGGTACGCACCCCAACGCTATGACCGCCTCGGGCATAATGGGCTGTGTAAGCGGAATACCAGCGATCGCAAAAGCGGTGGCAAATGTCGGATGCGCATGCACTACGGCGTTCACGTCTGATCTCTTCTCATAAACCCTCATATGCATTTTTATCTCGCTCGATGGCTTAAATCCCTTGTTCGCCTGAAGAACATTGCCCTTAGCATCAACCTTACATATGAATTCAGGTGTCATGAACCCTTTTGATACACCGGTGGGTGTGCAGAGGAATTCATTTTCTGAAAGTTTAACGGAGATATTGCCGTCATTTGCAGCGACCATGTTGCGGTTGTAGATCCGTTTACCGATCTCACAGATCTGTTTTTTGATTTCATACTCGTTTGGTGCCATTTCTTTTTCCTTTCCTTTTTTATTTAATCATGTTGTCTATGGTTCTTTTTGACCGATATGTTCTCATTATAATCACGTTCAGGCGCAAAGTCAACATAAATCCACGGTTTTTTTGTGGATT
>CADCRB010000232.1 GCA_902803745.1 uncultured Lachnospiraceae bacterium | reverse complement strand
ATACCCCTTGTCATAGAAGAAGAAAAGATGAATAAGGCAAGGGAGAAAGCCGGAGATGAGCCCCTGCTGTCCATACTTCCCTTTAGGGAGGTGAAGGCCGGTCTCATCATCACCGGAAATGAGGTTGCTTCGGGCAGGATCAAGGATTCATTCGGTCCCGTGCTGACGGAAAAGCTGCTGGAATATGATGCAGTCGTAATAGGGCAGAGGATACTTCCCGATGCCAGTGAAGGCATAACTGATGCGATAGAGTATTTTGCAGATAAAGGCGTTGATATTGTGCTGGTGAGCGGAGGTATGAGTGTGGATCCCGATGACAGGACGCCAAAGGCCATAAAGGACACCGGCGCCGACATTGTCACCTATGGAGCTCCTGTGCTTCCGGGTGCCATGTTTATGCTGGCCTATCTTCAAAGGGAAGACAGGGAGGTGGCGGTAATGGGGCTTCCCGGATGCGTGATGTATGCGAGACGCACGGTCTTTGATCTGGTGCTGCCGAGGGTGATAGCCGGTGAGAGATTAAAAGCTTCGGATCTCGTGGCATATGGAGAGGGAGGACTTTGTCTTTCCTGCGATATATGTCACTTTCCAAACTGCGGCTTCGGGAAATAAGTTGCTCTGAATACAGAGATATTTTTTAAAACAGGATTGGAGGATGATATGAGTTTATTGTCACATGTGGATGAGAAAGGCAGTGCAGTGATGGTGGATGTCACGGAGAAGGATGTGACATACAGAATGGCAAGGGCCGGCGGTTTGATACATATGAACGGCTCAGCCCTGAAGGCGGTATCAGAGGGCAGCGCTGCCAAGGGCGATGTCCTTGCTGCAGCAAGGATAGCCGGGATCATGGCTGCCAAAAAGACATCTGATCTCATCCCGCTCTGTCATCCTCTTCAGCTTACAAAAGTGAGTATAGATCTTGAGGTATGCCCTGACAGGGGTTATATACGCTGTGAGTGTGAAGTAAGGCTTATGGGGAAGACCGGAGCCGAAATGGAAGCGCTTACAGGAGTGAGTGTTGCCCTGCTGACTATTTATGATATGTGTAAGGCCCTGGATAAGGCCATGGTCATATCCGACATCTCTCTTAAAGAGAAGGATGGCGGCAGGAGCGGACATTTTATTCCTGATCCCGTGCCGGAGCATAAGGATCATATCGAAATCATAAAAGAGGAAAAACAGATCAAAACAGAAAAGGGAGACCTGAATGAAAATAAAGAAGAACCGGATAAAAAAGGTATTCAGATTGGATGGTAGATCAAAAACAAAATCATTTTTATTAATTTTTACAGCATCAGTTTTGTTATTTATGACGGCCTGTGGAGGCGCGTCGGGAAAGGGAACATCAAAGACAGGAGAGATCACGATCCTTGCAGCGGCATCTCTTACGGATGTATGCAATGAATTAAAAGAAGTATATGAAAAAGAGCATCCCGGAGTGAGTCTTGCTTTTTCATTCGGAAGCTCGGGAGCACTTCAGACCCAGATAGAAGAAGGAGCTCCATGTGATATCTTTTTTTCGGCTGCATTAAAACAGATGGATGCCCTGAAGGAAGAAAAACTGATGGATGATGACAGCATCATAAATCTTCTTGAAAACAAGATAGTAATGGTGGTGCCAAGGGGAAGCGAAAGCGGCATAGCTTCATTTGAAGATGCTGCAAAGGACAAGGTTAAGATCATCGGACTCGGTGAGCCTGAGAGCGTGCCGGCGGGACAGTATGCAGAGCAGGTATTCACTTCGCTTGGGATACTGGATGAAGTTAAGGCAAAGGCAAATTACGGACAGGATGTGCGGACAGTGCTGACCTGGGTTGAGGAGGATGCGGTAGACTGCGGAGTGGTTTATGCTACGGATGCCTATACTTCCGATAAGGTTCAGATAGCTGCAGAAGCTCCCGAGGGATCCTGTGATAAAGTCATTTATCCCGCAGGGATAGTTGCAGCATCGGGGAATAAAGAAATATCTTCGGAATTCCTTGAGTTTCTTAAGGGTGATGAGGCAATGAAGATATTTGAAGATTACGGTTTCACAGCTGTGGATTAAGGAAGAGTTATGGATATATCGCCATTATGGATATCCCTGAAAACAGCTGTCTTCGCTACTGCTTTATCCCTTATGCTGGGTATGCTTTCGGCAAGGCTTGTATCAGGCGCGAAGCGCGGGAAATTCTTCTGGGATTCCCTGCTCTCCGTGCCGCTTGTACTGCCGCCTACGGTTACAGGATTCTTTCTTTTGATTCTTTTCGGAAAGAATACACCCGTAGGACAGTTTCTAAGGTCAGTCGGAATAGACATTGTTTTTTCCGTCAAAGGGGCTGTTGCAGCAGCCTGCGTTGTTTCGTTTCCGATCGTATACCGTACCCTAAGAGCAGCATTTGACAGCATTGACAAGGATCTGGTTGATGTGGCAAGGATATGCGGATATGGAGAAAAAGAGGTTTTTCTGAAGGTTTATATTCCTTTATGCTGGCAGGAGATAGCGGCCGGCACCATCATTGCCTTTGCGAGAGCCATAGGTGAATTCGGAGCTACCATCATGATAGCCGGAAATATTCCCGGGAAGACCAGGACCATGTCTATCGCAGTCTATACGGCAATGCAGAGCGGAAACAGGCAGGAGGCCTACCGGTGGGTTATCATTATCCTTTTTATTTCACTTGCTGTACTTCTCATAATGAATTACTGGAGCGGCAGGCGGTATACTGATGACAGGCCGGATCAGGCCGGGCTGCCGTCCTTTGGGCACAGGAGGCACAAGTCTTGAAAGACGGTTTGGGAAGAGAGATAGATTACCTCAGGATATCTCTTACGGACAAATGCAATTTAAGATGCGGATACTGTATGCCCTCAGATGGCATACAGCACATGGATCATTCTGAGGTCCTGAGCCTTGAAGAGATGGGACGGCTTGTCAGGATCATGACAGGCCTTGGAATAAAGAGAGTTCGTCTTACCGGAGGTGAGCCTCTGGTGAGACGCGGGGTTATGGATTCTATCAGGATGCTGAAGAGTGAATACGGAATAGGAAATATCTCTATGACAAGCAACTGGATAATGCTTGCAGAGAAATATACCGGAAGATATGGAGGTATGGATGATATACAATCTGAATGCAGTGTTGCGGAAGGACTGAAGAGAGCAGGTCTTTCGGATATCAATATCAGCCTTGATACTCTTGATCCTGAGACGTGCCTGAGACTTACCGGACTGAACGGTGTGGATGCGGTAATAAAAGGCATAGATGCAGCCGTCTTGGCCGGACTTGATGTAAAGCTTAACTGCGTACCTGTAAAGGATATAAATGACAGGGAGATCACGGAGCTTATGGACTTTGCAGGTGAAAGGGGACTGACAGTAAGATTCATAGAGCTTATGCCCATTGGCTGCGGCACGAGATATAAAGGAGTCCCGACGGCTGAGCTTATCGCTATGATTGAAATGAAATACGGGAAGGCTTCCAGGATGGAGGCGGATCCTTCAGAAATAAAGGGTCCGGCAGTTTATTATTCCTTTGAAGGATACCGGGGCCGGGCAGGCTTCATAAGTCCGTTATCACACAGCTTTTGTGAAGAATGCTGCCGGGTGAGGCTTACCTGTGCCGGTTATCTTAAGCTATGTCTTCAATATCCTGACGGAGCTGATCTTAAGACACCTATGAGGAGAGGAGCCACGGATAGCGAGCTTGAAGATATGATAAGATCCGCTATTATGAAGAAACCGGCAGCTCACAGCTTCGGAAGAATGGATGCGGACTATGATAAAAGAAAAATGGTGGAGATCGGAGGGTAAGCTATGGGAAGGATAGAAGCAGTATGTATAAGTGAAAAAAAGGGTACTGTCAAACAGGACATAGGAAGCTGCCTTTTGATAAAGGATCATGGCCTTAAAGGAGATGCCCATGCCGGAAGCGAAAGACAGGTGAGCCTGCTTTCCTATGAAAAAGTTGAGGAGTTCAAAGAACGTATCGCCAGGATATCAAAGGATGAGAAAGAGAGCGGGGTACGGATCGTACCGGGATGCTTTGGCGAAAACCTGCTGGTGTCCGGTATCGACCTTGCTTCACTTCCCGTGGGTACAGGATTTCATATCGGAGATGTCAGGCTTGAGCTTACCCAGATAGGCAAGAAATGTCATAGCGGATGTGAGATATCAAAGCTTACGGGGGAATGCATAATGCCGCATGAGGGTGTATTTGCAAGAGTGCTTGAAGGCGGATATGTAAGATGCGGAGATGAAATAAATATAGCAGATGAGGGCCCAGGGGAAGAAGCCGGATCAGGCCGGACTTTGCTCAGGGCAGCTGTGATAACTTCAAGTGACAGATCATTTAGAGGAGAGAGGGAGGATAAGAGCGGCCCGCTTATCGTAGAACTGCTTGAAAAAGCAGGATATGTGATAACTGAAAGCCTCCTTCTTCCGGATGAAGAGGATCAGATATATGAGGAGCTTATCAGATTATCGGATGAGGGGGAATGTGATATCATATTTACTACAGGCGGGACGGGCTTTTCCGAAAGAGACCGTATGCCCGAGGCAGCGCTTCGCGCAGCGGACAGGAATGCACCCGGCATAGCTGAAGCAATAAGGGCATACAGCATGAGGATCACGCCGAAGGCTATGTTCAGCAGGGCTGTAAGTGTGATAAGGAAAACAACGCTTATAATCAATCTTCCGGGAAGTCCTAAAGCGGTAAGGGAATGTCTTGATTTTCTTCTGCCAAATCTTGAGCATGGGATACTGATCCTTCGCGGTGAAGCCGACGGATAAAGAAAAACACGCAAAAATATAACCGAGAGGAATATTGGATAAATGAATATCATCATCTATGACTTCGGCACCAGCAGCGTAAAAACCTGTCTTTTCAGGATTGTGACGTTAACCCCGGGGAAATAAACGGACTTGCATTTACGAAATCTCGCTGTAAATTATGCGGCATCAGTCAGTGCCAAGGATCCTGTCTGGAAGTAGGTTGGACAAAAGCATCTGAACGGTGATAATATCATCAAAGAAGATCTCGAGTCATAATGAAAGACTAACAAATATGAACTGGAAAAATATTAATAAAAAAGAAGAGTTTTATTATAAAAAGTCCTATCTGGAACACAGGCTGCAGAAAGAGGTTATGGAGGATGGGATCGCTTATATACCATGCAGGGTT
>CADCRB010000231.1 GCA_902803745.1 uncultured Lachnospiraceae bacterium | reverse complement strand
TGCGCCTGCTCCCACAGGATCAAGCAGTACGGGGTGTCCCAGCTCATTTGATCTCCTGCCTGCCAAAAACATGGACGGGATCGTGTTTTTATTAAGCGTTCCTATGTTGATATTTAAGCCCCCGCAGATAGAAGTTATATCCTCCACATCACCCTCATCATCCGACATTATGGGCGAGGCTCCGCAGGCCAGAAGTATATTCGCGCAGTCATTTACCGTTACGTAGTTAGTGATATTGTGGACGAGCGGCGCTTTTTCGCGCACATTATCCATGATCTCCTTAAGCTTTATCATATGTTCACTCCTTTTATAATAATATTGTATATGTTTCATCCCGAGGGCCATATCAATATTTACAAAAAATGATCATAAGCATCCCTTCTTTCACTGATATCCTTGCCTCCTCAGAAGCCCAGGTATTGCTCACTCCGAGAGGATATTTCCCGGTCATTTCGATATCCTCACATTCATATTTTGTGCCCTTTATCGTGACCCCGCTGCTTACATCCGACAGCGAAAGCACAGACAGGGACCAGCCGTCCTTCTTAGGTATCACCGTCTCTCCGCCGGCAAGAAGCACTGCCCTGGAGCCGGTTCCCACAAGCATTGTCTCTACACCTTCAGATGCAAGATATGCTCCGGTCTGTATATTTGCCAGTGTATGATCCAGCCTCCCACCGAAGGCACAGCAGATCACTGCGCTCCTGCAGCCCTCCTTTAATGCGATCCTCGCGGCATACATAGTATCCGTATCATCCTTTTCCACCGGAAGATGGCATATGCTCATATCCTCCGGGGGCATCTCCGATGAATCAAAATCCCCCACGATAAGATCCGGAGTATAGCCCAGGATTCGCGCATATTTCCATCCCCGGTCGCAGGCGATCACATGATCCGGCTCGGGGATGTCATCAGGAAGCTCACTGAATTCTCCCCCGGAGATGATCAGACAGTTTTCATACATAACAGATCCCCCAACGAAAAAACCTTCCCGCATAAGGGAAGGTTAAAATTTAAAATACATCCATATCCTCTCCCTACGACGGCATTACCCGTATCAGGTAAAGGGTCGAAGCTTAAAGCTTCCTCTCAGCCTGTCCCACAAGCTCCCCTGTCAAATCTTTATTACGCGCTACATCCTATCACATATCACCGGCCTTTTACAAGTTCTCTTTCTCTGCCACTTTTTATGAGGGCTGTACAAGCTACCCAATTCCCCTGATTTACAGTATAATGAACGCAGGATTTCATTCTGGGTGTCTTTCTAAATGGCATACAAGATATGGATATCAAAACGGCAGGAACAAAAGCGCTGTCAGCGAAATTTTCCCGAATAAGAAGTGTGAATCTGCTGTCGGGGGGAGCCTGGTACCGTCCGTGAACTCAGTGAGAAAGGATGATATTGAATGAAAGAAGTATATCCTTTTCTGGAAATAATACCTGAATACCGTCAGGATCTTATGATCGATCTGATCATATATTTCGCGACGCTTTTGATCCTCTCTATGCTGATCGTACAGTTCATCCGGAGAAAACATCGTTTCTTTGAGCTTACCCTGTTCTTTCAGATGTGCATTACCGATATCCTGATGGTCATTTTCGGTATGGCATTTGATATTGCCCCGGTATTCTGGGTGCTCGATGAAGAAAACGTGTTTTTCCTTCTCATGATCAGGTTTCTTATCGCCTGGGTCATCGAGCAGATCTTTTGCGTCACTCTTCTGGCACAATGGCTGATATACGTGGAATACACCCTGCATCAAAGCCGGGATCTGATACGAAGACGCTATCCGGCTGCTATGATCCCGTTTATTGCAGCCAGCTCCATGATGATCATTAGCCTTCCTATCGGATTCTGGCGCAGTGCCCCCTTCGATTCGGAGCTCGTCTACGCCCTGCTCATCCTGTTGTCCCATGCCGTTTTTATGTTCTACATTATTGCTGCCTATGTTGTATTGTTTCTTGAGAAGAAGCGCAACAGACTGCCTGCATACATCCGGCTTACCCCGACCTCGCTTTGCATGATCGTGGGTTTTACATCAAACCTGTTTCTGCCCTTCATCATTGCTGACTATCCTGTCCTGCCATTCTTCTTTGCTCTTGGACTGCTGTTTGCAGATTATTATATGTACAGGAGATTAAAATATATAGATCCGCATACAGGTCTTTTCAACAGAAAATATCTCCCGCTGCTGATCACAGTAGCTAGAAAGAAAGAACTGAAGGGAGTGACCGTTATCCGCTTTAAGGTAAATCGTGGCAGCGATGTCATGGCATCGCTCCTTAAATCCTGGGAACCGGATCAGTGCAAGACCATCTCTATGGGAGACGGCGTCTTCCTTCTGGCTGCTGAGCCATTAACAGATTCCCTCGCAGAACGCTTCATTTCACTTCTCACTGAACAGGTTAAAAACAGAGGGATCCCGGTGGAAGCTGACTTTAGGACCGACCGTGAAGGTCCGATGCATGAGCTTCTAATGAAATATTCATGATCATATCTCCCCGAAGCTCACTGCTGTCAGGATCTTGCCTGCCTTCTCACCTGACAGCACATTTCCAACAGCTTCGGTGTTGTGAACAATCAGTGAACTGTATTGAAGAAATCAGACACGGATGCTATTATTTTTCATACATGGAAAGCATATATGGAAAATACAACGATATACTGCCCGAGGTAATGGAGTCCATAGTCGATCCGATCCGGCGTTTCAATGATCAGACAAAAAAAGACACTGGAAATACAGTCTATGAGCATCTGATCTACCGCGTCAAATCCGACCCCTCCATGCGCGACAAATGCCGCCGCAAGTCCCTGCCCGAGACAACGAAGTCGGCTCTTTGTGATATACATGACGCCTTAGGCATCCGGATCGTTACCGGCTATGTGGATGACATCTACACCATTGTAAAGTTTCTGAAATCCCTTCCATCATGCAAAGTCATAGACGAGAAGGATTATATAAGAAATTCCAAACCTAACGGTTACCGCTCTTATCATATGATATTGCAGCTTTCAGTTCCTTTCGAGGATTTCCAGGGAAATAACCCGGGGAGATATTTTGCCGAATTCCAGCTGCGGACGATAGCCATGGACTCGTGGGCTTCACTCGAGCACGAGCTGAACTACAAACAGAAGGTCGGAAACGAAAAAATGATCGTAAGCGAATTAAAACGCGTCGCGGATGAACTTGCCTCGTGTGACATCTCAATGCAGACCATCCGAGACCTGATACGCCAGGGTTGAAAAGTCACATAAAAACCGCTTGCGTTTTTTTATGTGACTTAGCAACCCGTAAAACATGAGCAAGCAGCACGATAGTGCGGATTGCGAATGTTTTCAGGATTTCGGAAGCTGCGTATGCAGCGTAGAAATCCGTGGCGTATCATTATTGAGACACAAAAAAATTAGCAAGCAGCACGATAGTGCGGATTGCGAATGTTTTCAGGATTTGCGTATCATTATTGAGACAAAAAAATTAGCAGGCAGCACGATAGTGCGGATTGCGAATGTTTTTAGATTTCCGTATCATTATTGAAACTGAAACAACAAGATAACATGAAAATATTACTCGCCGAAGACACAACAGAATTAAACAAAGCTGTAACCCAGGTTTTCAAAATGCAGGGCTGGGAGGTGGACTCAGTCTATGACGGTGCAAAAGCCGTGGAGCTTGCCGGCTCCGTCAGCTATGACTGCATGATCTTTGACATCATGATGCCCGTAAAGGACGGAATCACTGCGCTTAAGGAAATAAGAGCAGCCGGAGACGTGACCCCGGTAATATTGCTCACAGCCAAATCCGAAGTTGACGACAGAGTCGAGGGGCTTGATGCCGGGGCCGATGATTATCTCACCAAGCCCTTTGCAATGAAGGAGCTCCTTGCAAGAGTCCGCTCACAGGAAAGACGGAAAGCCTCATATACTCCCACGGATCTGACACTGGGCTCGGTAAGATTGTTAGTTTCAGAGCAGGAACTGTCTGCCAGGAATTCCATCAGACTTTCTCTTAAAGAAACTAAGCTTATGGAGTACCTGATCCTTAATACAGGAAAAGAACTGTCTTCAGAGACTATCTTCTCCCATGTATGGCAAAATGAGGACGTCGAGGGAGACCCTGAGGATGCGGTATTTATCTATATATCTTATCTCAGACAGAAGCTTATGAGCATAAACGCTGACATAGGCATAGAAGGAAATAAGGGCGGATCCTTCACCCTTAAAGACTACAGCGGATCATCGGCCGAATCAAAAACAGATGCTGCTGCAGGAACGGGGAAATAAAAAATGGTAAAAAAGCTTCAATTCAGATTCATCGGCATCACTACTCTTTCTATCACGATAGTCATGATAGTTTTGCTTCTGGTGCTAAACATTTACAACTACGGAGCAACCTACAGTGATGCTTATCATACTCTCCGTTACATAGCTGAGCACGAAGGCGAACTGGGTAACATCAATGAAGAAGTGAGAGTGGATCGTATCACAGATGATGATGAGCTGGAAAAGATACCCGAAGATCCCGTACCCGATACAAATTCATTCAAGGACCTTTTCCGGCGCACCAGCGTCCTGGATCTTACCGGAGAGAATCCTTACCTGATCCGATATTATTCGGTGACTTTCGATAAGGATAGGGAGGTCTCCCAGGTAAACATCAGACATATCGCCTCCGTATCCGAGGAGCGCGCGACCGAGCAGGCAAAAGAGCTGCTG
>CADCRB010000230.1 GCA_902803745.1 uncultured Lachnospiraceae bacterium | reverse complement strand
CAGTATCCCGACCAAAGGGTAAAACTCTGCTATAGCGTCAATGAAAGTACTGATAACAAGTATAAAGCTGAATGCTCCTACGATAACACCCAGCAACGTAAATATATAGCTTAATATAATGTGCTTCTTTTTATCCATTTACCTAAGCCAGTTGGGCCTTTAATCTGGCATTTTCCTCTTTCAGCTGACGTATTTCAGCTTCTGCCGCATCTGCCCTGGTCTCTGCCGCATCTGCACGACGTCTTTCAGCCTCGATGTTTTTTCACTCTTCTGCCTTATTTTATCCCTTCTACAGCGATCCAGAATTCTCCGTCTTTGGTGTGAATGATCGTATCAGAGAATCCGGCAGAACGAAACAGGTCCTTAAATTCATCAATGCCCGGTACATTCATGCTGTATTTAGAAATATTCTCTCTGCAATGAGGAGTAAGATCAGGTCTTTCATATATTTCCGAAACAAGAAGAAATACTCCATGAGGAGCCAGAACGCGCCTGACTTCCTTCAGACATTCTTCGGGGGCAGGCCAGAAATAAAAGCTTTCAACGGTCACTATCTTGTCGAAGGAATTGTCATCGAAAGGCAGAGCCTCAACGGATCCGGATACTATTTCCATCTTTCCGTCCGCAATAAGATCAGCATTCAGTTCCTTTGACAGTGACACAGATACTTCAGAGTAGTCTACTCCGGTCAGATTACCATCCGGTATCCGGTCATAGAGATACCTTAGTGTAGCTCCACCCCCGCATCCTACGTCAAGCAATCTGTCTCCATTGCTGTAGCTTAATAAATCAAGAGCCCAAATGGTAAGGTCCGAGTGCTCTTCGTTCATATACCGGAGCATCTCAGCCCCGGCTTTGCCGGAAGGTTTGGCCGGATTACCGGCATCCGTAAGTTCTCTGTTGGGAATCAGACTCATAGTTGTGATCCCTCACTCCCGTCCCCCAGGTCTACCTGTGGGCCATAGTATTTGAGGCAGAGGGTGGTCATGTCATCAAACTGCTCTGCGTCTGCCACAAACTCCGATATACGCTGTCTTACAAGGATGTCAAGCTCGCGCGGTTCGGCATCAGGATTCTCGTTCAGGACCTCCAGCAGCCTTTCCTTCTGAAACATTTCTTCATCCTTGTCTGAGGCCTCGGTGATCCCGTCGGTAAAGAGATACAGCGTGTCTCCGGGCTGGAGGGTAAGTTCATGCTCCACGAATTTGTTTTTCTTTCTTATAGCGAGCGGCATGGCATGTGCATCCTGCTCATAATAAAAGAGTCCGTCCTTTCTCCTCACTGCAGGATATTCATGTCCTGCAGTTGCAGAGACCATATGCCCCG
This sequence comes from uncultured Lachnospiraceae bacterium, assembly GCA_902803745.1. Classification (GTDB taxonomy): domain Bacteria; phylum Bacillota; class Clostridia; order Lachnospirales; family Lachnospiraceae; genus NK4A144. The sequence goes on along the minus strand of CADCRB010000230.1, from coordinate 1,544 downwards.
TGGAAAGCGTCAGTATTCCCAGGAATGCAGTAACGAAAAGCATGGCTTCATTTTCTTCCATGAGCATCTGATTCACTGCCGTAAAGATCTTTTCCGGATCAGCGCCGTCAGCCATCGTCTGGCTTTTGATAAGATGCTTTGCCATCACCATGAAAAGAGCTGCGGTAATGCCCTTGCCTGACACATCTCCTATCACCAGCGCAAGATGATCATCATCGATCAAGAAAAAGTCATAGAGGTCTCCTCCCACATTTTTTGCGGGAACCATATCAGCATAGAGATCAAACTCATTACGATCAGGGAAGGCCGGAAATACAGACGGAAGCATTGATCTCTGTATCTGGTTTGCAAGTGCGAGCTCGGCTTCGGCCCTCTCCTTTTCAGAAGTCATCTTTTTGATCGTTTTCATGGAGACCGCTATATTGATCTCAAGATCGGCCATAGTAAGCCACAGATTTTCTATCTCATCTCCCGTATAAAGCCCGAGATTTGCAAAATAATGCGGCGCGCTGGTAATCTCCGTTCCGAGTCTGTTTATGAATTCATGTCCTCCCTGTTCGAGCTTTTCAACCGGCCTTACTATGGAATGCTTCAGTATCATCATCATCACATAGGACAGCAGCAGATCCAGTATGCCTATGAAAATAAAGAAGAATAAAAGAAACCGGTGCTTGTTTGAGACTACATCGGATAAAAAAGTATCCACCCCTATATAGCCAAGCTCTTCACCGTCTTCGCTTACTACTTCACACAGCTTCGTGACCACCATGCCTCCGCCTATAGAATAAACGGTATACCCTTTCCCTTCCTTACTGGTCATGAGCTCAAAGGCTTTATCCTCCAGCTCCCAGACGCTCCCGGGACAGAAATAATCTTTATCTTTATATTTAGTGTTATCCCGTATATCTGCTATGAACACAATATTGTCTTGCTCAGGATCATAATCCACATAATATATATAGTCATTTTCTGGCGTTGCATCACGAAATTCGCGGAGCGTCTCTTCCACATCCTCAAAGCAGTCCAAGTAGCTGCTCATTACAAGTGCATCACCCTTCTTCTTAATCTCCTGGTACATATCATATATCTCATCGTCATCTTTCATGTCATAATCTATATTGTCATAGTAGAGAAGCATTACAGCGTCCCGGAGAGTTTTTGCACTCTCCTTATCTACCTGGTCCGCTACACAGCTTCCTATCCGGATAGCACTGCTGGAATAGAATTCATCTGCATTATTTGAATAAATTGAATAGCCCAAAAGGATCGCCCCACCGCCCAGGAGAAGCCCGAAGAGCGCAGTGAGAAGAAAGCTCCTGGTTCCAAGCTTTCTCAGGAACTTTACTCTTCTTTTCGGGGCTGTGAAAATACCGTCCTTTTCCATATACTCTCCCTCTTATCTTCTCCTTTTCAAGAGTGTGGTACGTACTCTGCCGGGGTCGTCTGATGTTTCCTCATCTGACAGCACGGGCTACACCGAGGCTTTTGGAAATGTGCTATCAGGTGAGCAGGCAAGCATTTGGTGTAGTTAAATAAAATACGCT
>CADCRB010000229.1 GCA_902803745.1 uncultured Lachnospiraceae bacterium | reverse complement strand
CGACCGATACAAGAGGTGATGATAAGGACAGCAGCTTTTCATACTCCGATGAGAGGATATCCAGCGTCTCCTTTTCCGTATGATAATGGTAGATGCCTGATCCCTCCGTGCCGGACACATGGAAAGCCTCGATCGCGGAATGCCCCGGACATATGTACAACGAATGAGTAAAGCGGCTTCCGCCCGGCTTTTTGCAGTAAAACGACTCTATCATTCCGGTCATGTACAGCGGAAGCCAGCTGATTATGGCATCGCTCATCTCGTCAAAACCACGGTCTATATTATGGATTATACGGATCTTTATACCGCTTTTAGCGCAGGATGCCATAAGCCTCATCCACTTCATTCTGAAGTCCGGGTCAGACGTCATCCAGTCCATATTTTCATCCGAATAAAGCCATATCTCCTGAGTCTCTGATAATGCCGCATTACCCAGGAAGCGGATCACGGCTTCCCTGAGTCCCTCTGTTCCTTTATATATCCCCTTTCCATCCGCATATTCCCCGGGCTGGCCATCTGAAACTTCAATTGGAATTTTCGATGCAGACAGATGCGTGTCAAACGCAGTCATAAGCTTTTCCACGTCTGCAAGGCTTCCCTGCTGCATGGGATCAAAATCACAGAGCCACCCGAAAAAGATATCCTCGTCAAGTTCCGCGGCGTCACACTCCATAACCGATGCAAGATCATTTTTCTTTTGGGGCTTCTGTAAATGATGCCATAATACGTCGGACAGTTTTTCCGACAATTCGGGATTGGATCTCGGTGTGCGGACACCGGCGCGGTAGCGGCTTATCAGCGAGCTGTCCACGTTCATAAGCCTGCTCATCTGAATATTGGAAATACCGGCTATCGACATTACCGCATCGAGCCTTTCGCTGAAGGCATTAAGGTTAAGAGCTTTTCTCTCTGTCTTTTTCGCAGGACGGGCCTTCTGCCTGCCGTCATACAGCCATGCGCTAATAGAATCCTTTATTTCCTCCGCAGACACCCTTGGATCGCCTCCGGTGATACTGCAGAGTTTTCCAAGGCTGTTTTCATTGTCCGCATAGAGATAGATGCCTTCCACCAGCATTCCAGCAGTCCTGCTCGAAGCCCCCGGTACCCTCTTCCCATTTCTGAACCGGCTCAGGCTCGTACGGTCAAATCCTCCATACCTTGCGATGGAAACATTATCCGCCCCCAGCTCATTCATTATGAGGTTTATCTTCTCTGAAAATTCCATTTACCAATTGTCTAATTCTTCGTTTCCATTAAGTCGATCAATAAATTTACAAATAGTTTAGTATATCATCTATGACGAGATCCGAAGCTGCCTCATAAAGGATCGCCACCGCACCGTTGCTCACCACGGTGATCTCAAGATATTCCTCACCGCCGTCATCCTCATATCTCCGGGCTTCGAAGGTGATATTATCTCCCGACTCCGAATCAGTAACTGTAAGTGTCTTGTCGTCATTCTCAACAATGTCTCCAACAAGTTTCGTCACTTCATCTGTATCATCATCGATTATCATGAATACACCGTTTTTAACTTTATCATCAGTGATAAAAAGGATCTTTTCACTCTCAGAAGCCCCTGCGTAACCGACAGTCAGGTTCTGTCTGTTATCCTCAATATATTCTCTCCTCGCTTCATCTTTGTCTTCCTCTTTTGCGACTTCCTCTCTGCCCTCGTCTTCCGATGATTCTTCTGAAATCTCCTCATCCACAGTATCAGTTGCTGCTTCACCTTTTGCTTCAGATACCTCATCCGTCTCCTTTGAATCATCCTTATTTTCATCATCAGTTATGGGAGACTCCGTATCCTCACCGCCTAAAGTGATCGTACCCTTCTTTTCCTCGTACTCATCGCCGGTCTTTCTTTCAATCGTGATATTAACCGTATCACCCTTTTCATGCTTCAGAACCTCTTCTTTAAGTCTGACCCATGAAGTGACATCATCCCCGTCAAATTTGGTAACGATATCATCAGCCTTTATACCCGCCTTGTCGGCAGATCCGTCTTCCACAACTCCTTTGATCAGTACACCCGCAGGAAGATCCTGCTCTGCATACTCATCCTTAT
>CADCRB010000228.1 GCA_902803745.1 uncultured Lachnospiraceae bacterium | reverse complement strand
TTTTTTGTACGCTGGTTAGCTATTACTAACTAACAGACACGGATGATGGATACTAAGATCAGATAAAGAATCATAAGGAGGATAAAAACTTGGGAAAGAGACAGGATTTTGATCATATGAAGCTTATCAGGCGATATGCGGGAGGAGCGCTTTTTGCCAAAGGCGAGATCTCGCTGCTGACCTTCTTTATGTTTATGATGCTTGTAGCAAGGCTGTATGATCCGATGCAGATAACGCTGCAGAATTTTGCTGCGATCATTTCCTGCGGCATCCAGTGTGAAAGACTGGATGAGGTCCTGTCGACCGCTCCGCAGACAGGGACGGAAGAAATGAACAATAAAGGCTATGATATCGTCTTTGATCATGTGGGATTCAGCTATTCCGATGATACGGACGTATTAAAGGATGTGAACTTTACCGCAAAGCAGGGACAGGTCACGGCTCTTATCGGGCCATCAGGAGGCGGAAAGACAACCATATCGAGACTGGCGGCAAGATTCTGGGATATCAGTGAAGGCAGGATATCACTGGGAGGAGAGGATATATCAAAGATAGACCCGGAGACCCTGCTTAAGAATTATTCCATCGTATTCCAGGATGTCACTCTGTTTAATAATACCGTTATGGAAAATATCCGTATAGGTAAAGAAGGGGCTACGGATGAGGAGGTAATGGAGGCGGCAAGACTCGCCAACTGTGATCAGTTTGCAGAGCATCTGCCGCAGAAATATGACACATATATCGGAGAGAACGGAAGTGAACTGTCGGGAGGCGAGCGTCAGAGGATTTCGATCGCAAGAGCCTTCCTTAAGGATGCGCCCGTGATCCTGCTTGATGAGGCTACCGCTTCACTGGATGCCGAAAATGAAACCGCGATCCAGGAAGCGCTTTCGAGGCTTATCAAGGACAAGACAGTCCTCATCATAGCGCACAGGATGAGAACCATAGCAAATGCGGACCACATAGTCGTGCTTAAGGACGGAGTAGTAGCCGAGCAGGGCAGTCCCGAATTCCTGAGCGGATATGACAGCATATACAGCCACATGACAAAGCAGCAGATGATCTCGCAGAACTGGAAGATGTAGATAAGACAAAACGGCAGCTGACAGGATATTTTGCACCTCTCCGCGCTAATATGCTATAATACTTTAGTTTGTGGGAGAAATAAATGGACAGGATTCGAAATTGCTGATGCATTTTCGAATCCTGTATGATATAATATCTTTTAGTTTCTTTTATGTTTGGAGGGGTAATCCATGGACACAAATATTCTTCTTGAAAACGGTACGAATGAGCTTGAGATACTCGAGTTCATGCTGGATGAGAACTGCTATGGCATAAATGTGGCAAAGATCAAAGAGATCATCCCTTATCAGGAGGTCACTCCCGTGCCGAATGCACATCCCAGTATTGAGGGCATATTCATGCCGAGGGATACGATGATCACGGCTATTAATCTTAAGAACTGTCTGCAGAGAGGCAATCAGGATACAAAGGGCCTTTTCATTATCACTAATTTCAATAAACTTGATATTGCATTCCATGTTGATTCTGTAGTAGGTATCCACAGGATATCCTGGAGGGACATCATTAAGCCTAATGCCACGATCAATAATGCGGATGCCGGAGTTTCCACAGGAATCGTAAAGTATGATGACAAACTTGTGATAATACTTGATTTCGAGAAGATAGTTACCGACATTTCTCCTGAGACAGGTCTTAATATAGAAGAGATCAAGGAGCTCGGCGAGAGAGAAAGAAATGATATTCCTATCCTGATGGCAGAGGATTCAGCGCTTCTTAATAAGCTCATCTCTGATTCGCTCAAGGAGGCCGGCTATGTGAATCTGATCGACTGTGTGAACGGTCAGGATGCCTGGGATTTTATCTCACAGGCTGCGCAGGAGGGAGATGTTTTTGATAAGGTAAGATGTGTCATTACGGATATAGAGATGCCTATAATGGATGGCCACAGGCTTACAAAGCTTATAAAGAGCAGTGACGAAACAAAGGATCTGCCGGTCGTTATTTTCTCATCTCTTGTCAATGAAGAAATGAGAAGAAAGGGTGAGCAGCTGGGAGCAAATGCTCAGCTTTCAAAGCCGGAGATCGGAAATCTTGTACGTGTAATAGACAAGCTGATAGAGGAAACAAGAAGATGATGATCTTATGATCGTCATAAAATAAAAGAGATTAAAAGCCGCAGCAGAAGCTGCGGCTTTTTTTGTACTATGTTCCCTAACCGGTTAGTATTCAGATCTGGAACTCACCCTTGAAATCGTCATTTATAACATAATAAACAACTGAATTCTCAGGCTGGACATAAAGATCAACCTTCTTGATGTCAGATGCCTTGTTTCCTGCTTCCTTAAAAGCATCCTTAGCTCTGGCTATAAGCTCTGACTCGGTGTTGTCCTTTCCAGCGAACTGAATTGTAAGTTCTGATTTCATTATAAAACCTCCCTAAAAACGAACTCTTGAAATTAATTGCCATATTATATTAAACTTCTTTCTGAATAATTTCAATAGATTTTTTTATTTCATCAGATATCACTGATGTCCGCGCTCTGCGGCATACGTCCGGTATCATCGGTCAGTATTGTATTTTGACACTCTCTTTGTTACAATAAATCGTTATGACACCTATGTTTACTTTCAGTAATGATATCTTCGATTTGGACGGAAAAAGCGGCCTGAAAAGCATTCCTTGGGATAATCTCGAGGAACTGTTTGACGTCTTTTCGGAATGTATCGAAGACAGATATCTTTTCATTGAATATATCCCGGCAGGTATTTCCCGCTGGTCCAGGGAGGCCGTCGAGCAATTCGGTCTGCCATCCATACATCTGAAGGATGGTGCCAGGGTATGGGGGGAACATATCATCGAGCATGAGCGCGCATCCTATCTGGATCAGATCATTTCTCTTGAGCAGGGTGAGTCCACTACGCTTGACTATATTACCAGAGTCAGAAATGCAGAGGGCATATATCAGACTGTGGGCTGCAGGGCAAGGCTCATTAAAGATTATGATGGAAGACCGTTGTTTTTCGTTGGCTCCATCATGGACTATGAAAAGATGGATACCATAGATCCGGTCACGGGACTTTTTTCACGCAATAATCTGATCACGACAATAGAGCATTATATTAAAGAGAGCAAGCCATTTGTGGTTTCTTCCATAGGTATCAGGAATTTCTTTGATTTCAATTCCAGCTACGGTTTTGATGAAGGCAATAAGCTTTTGAAGAAAGTTGCCGACTGGCTTTCGGAAAAGAAGAAAAACGGTGTTTTCTTCAGGACCGAAGGTACAAAGTTTGCATATATAGTAGAGGAAAGCGGGCATACGACCGGAGAGCTTCATCAGCTTTTTGATGACCTGCAGAATATGCTTAAAAATGATATATACGTTGGAGGCATACATACAGAACTGAATATATGCGGCGGAGCCATGCACGTATCGGATATGGATATCGATGCATCATCGGTATATAACTGCGTGCAGTATGCCCTGAGTCAGGCCAAGTCCGAGAACCGGATGGAACTGCTGGTATATAATAAGGAAATGCAGAATAAGAGCAGGGAGCATCTTGATTCCCTCAGTATGATAAGAGGGGATGTGGTTGCAGGCTGCAGGGGATTTTTCCTGACATACCAGCCCATAGTTAATGCCGAGACCGAGGATGTCATTGGAATGGAAGCTTTGATCCGATACAGGGACAGAGACGGGAAGGTAGTACCTCCTAACGAATTTATTCCCTGGCTTGAGAAGGATATGGCGTTTTATGATCTTGGTAAGTTTATCCTGAGAAGAGCCATGGAGGATGCAAAGCGGCTGGTGAAGGATTATCCCGGATTTATAGTAAATGTGAATCTTGCCTATCCCCAGCTGCAAAGGATCGATTTCAAGAGGGATCTTAAAAGGATAATAGATGAGGAAGGATATGACACTAAGAACCTTAAGCTGGAGCTTACGGAAAGATGCAGGCTTTTGGATATGGACTCCCTCAGAAATGATATGATCTTCTTCAAAAGCAGCGGGATCCAGACGGCGCTTGATGACTTCGGGACAGGTTATTCTGCCCTGGGGCTGCTGATCAATCTGCCTATCGATCAGATCAAGATAGACAAATCCTTTATCGACGGTATCGAGGAGGATGTGCCCAGACAGTGCCTGCTTGAGGCAATTACGGATTGTGCTTCAAAGCTTGGCGTTTTCTGCTGTATAGAAGGAATAGAAACAAAGCAGATGAAGAATTATCTTAAGGAAAATTTCAAGGTTACGAGTTTTCAGGGATACTATTATTCGAAACCACTCGAGATAGATGATTTTATCAACTGGATGACAGAATATGAAGGAAAGAGGGCTTAGCGGCAGCAGAGATGAGTTCTGATGAAGAATATTTAGACAGACTGCTCCGCTCTATGGAAAGTAAGGAAGCAGAGATTGAACCCGATGTACTGCCTGATCTGGAAGAGGTCAGGCAGGATGTTGTGATGCCTGCAGATATTACGCCTGAGATCACGCCTGAGCCGATGCCGGAGATGGAGAAAGCTGCCGGGACTCAGCCTTCATCTGAGTCTGCGACGGTTCCATTACCTGAACCGGAGCCTGAACCTGAACCGGCCCCGCAGATCAATACCATTGCGGATTTTGAGGAGCTTCTGAAGACCATGGACAGACCGGAGCCGACATTAACCGCTTCCGGCGGTGATGTTTCAGAGGAGGATCGTCTGGAAGCCATGCTTCAGGGAGAGCTGTCTAAAGATGCGGAGCCTGCACCTGCACCGGAACCTCTGCCCGAATCAGAGGCAGTTCCTGAACCGGCAGTCCCCGAGCCTGAGCCGGTGCCAAGCCCGGAGCCGGCAGCAGAGCCTGTCCCCGAGCCTGAGCCGATGCCGAGCCCGGAGCCGATACCCGAGCCTGAAGAGCCATTTGATGTACTGTCGGCAATGAACGAAATAGATATTTCGGCAGAGCCCGAGCCGGAACCTGTGCCCGGACCGGTGGAAGAGCCGATTTCCGGAATGGAAGCAGCTCCTGAGCCGGCTGCCGAGTCAGCGCCTGAACCCGGACCTGATGATCTGATGCCTGCCGATATTATGCCGGAGATCGAGGATAATCCTGCGGATTCAGAAGATTACTCAATGGAAGATATCCTGGCTGAGGCTGAGCGCCTGACCGGAGATAATATAGACGAGACAGAGCTTCCCAATGAAGCTCCTGCCGATATGACTGAGAAACCAGATGATGCCGGGATCACATACACTGTTGCGGATCCCGTCGAAGAGTCTGCATCAGAGCCTGAAGCTGAGGCAGCGCCTGAGCCGGCAGTGGATGATGATCCGAATAAGCAGCTAAGCCCCGATGATATAGCGGCACTCTTTGCGGCAGCAGATACGCCGGCGGAGCCTGAGGAGGTGCCCGAAGCAGCAGAGCCCGAGCCTGAAGCAGAACCTGAAGCTGAGGCAGCGCCTGAGCCTGCAGCGGATGATGATCCGAATAAGCAGCTAAGCCCCGATGATATAGCGGCACTCTTTGCGGCAGCAGATACGCCGGCAGAGCCTGAGGAGGCGGCCGAGGCAGCAGAGCCCGAGCCCGAGCCTGAAGCAGCGCCCGAAGCAGAAGAGCCTGCAATAGAAGAGTCTTCCGGAGCAGACGAAGATATTTCAGTGGATGATATCCTTGCTGAGGCGGAAAGCCTGGCTACTGATGAGGAGCCGGCAGCAGAGGAAGCTCAGGCTGAACCGGAGATAACATATACGACACCCGAGTCTGAACCCGAGCCGGAAGTCGGGACTGAACCGTCATCTGACGCGAATGATGATCCGAATCATATGATGACAGCGGATGAGATTGATGCGCTCTTTGCGGCGGCAGAGGATGTAGCTTCCGATGACGGAGAGGCCAAAGAAGAAGCTGCTCCGGAGTTGGAAGCCGCGTTGGATGAGGCGTTGAATCTGGAGGGACTTCTCGGTGAAGACGGTGATGCATCCGGACAGGATGTGACAGAGCTTATCGATTCATTGTCGGGTGATGAAGATCTTTCTGAGATGGGAGATCTGCTAAAGAAGGATGATAATCTTGATCTCGTGGATGATGATCTGATGTCCATGCTGACCGGGGAAGGAGACGGCGATGGAGGAAACGGTGAAGAATCTTCTGAAGAGGATGAAGAATCTGGAAAAGGCCGTAAAAAGCGAAGAAAAAAGAAGAAAAAGAAAAACGCAGAGCCTGAAACAGATGAGGAAGGCAATCCGATCGAAAAGAAGAGCTTTCTCCAAAAGCTACAGGAACTCCTTTTTGCGAGCGACGACGATGAAGAAGAAGCCGGGCTTGAAAAAGAAGGTGCAGCATCTAATGTTGCAAATCCCAGCGAGCAGACTCTTGAAAATGCTGCCATTCTAGGCGAGGACATACAGGCCGGAGAAGGCAAGAAGAAAAAGAAGAAAGAAAAAAAGCCGAAGAAAGAGAAGAAACCGAAGGAGAAAAAGCCCAAAAAGCCAAAGAAGGAAAAGCCTCCGGCGGATCTTGTCCCGGAGAAAAAACTGCCCAAAAAGAAGGTGGCAGCGGTTGCTCTTTTCTTTACTTCATTCCTTGCGGCGGTTACTTTCTGTACTTTTGCATTTGCGAATGTCGGCTACGAAAGTGCTGCTAAGACCAATTATGATAAGGGTGACTATGAAGGAGCATATGATTCTCTCGTAGGACTTACGCATCTTTCGGAGGAGAGTAAGGATATATACAATAAATCCTTTGTGCTGATGCGCCTTCAGAGAAAGATAGATGCTTATAATGAATATCAGCAAAGAGAGGAGTCACTTGATGCACTTGATTCCCTGATGCAGGGTGTGGTGATACATGATGCACTGACAGAGTATGCGGACAGTCTCGGTGTGGGTGTCGGATTCGAAGCCCTTTATCAGGAGATACTGGGACTGCTGTCCGGAGTGTTCGGGGTCAGCGAGGATTCTGCTAAAGAGATCACAAGGATGAGTGATGATCTTGAGTACACTATGGCTCTGCTTGATATAGTGGATCCGGGCTGGAGGGATGAGATACAGCCTACGGTAGAATATACGGAAGGCGGCGCTGCCATGCCAGAATATACCGGTGAGCCGCCTGTAGAAGAGCCTTCAGAGGAGACGCCTTCAGAAGAGCCTCCGGCAGAGGAGCCTGCACCGGATGGTGGAAATGAAGGCGGTGAAAGCAGTGGTGATACGTCCTCTGATGAAGGAGGCGGACAGGGCGAAGGAGGATTTACACTCACGCCTGATGCCGGGACGGAGATCACCAATTCGGACGGAACCCAGATACAGATATCCAATCCCGAGACCAATACCGGGGGGGACACAGGAGAATATACTGCTCCTTCAGGAGGCACGGAGCATACAGATCCGGGTGACCAGAATACAGCGGATGACGGTACTGTGCTT
>CADCRB010000227.1 GCA_902803745.1 uncultured Lachnospiraceae bacterium | reverse complement strand
TAATATGTCTTTCCATTTGGTCTTGTGAATTCTACTGGATCATTGAATTCTGCGGAATCCTTCTTCCCTTTAACACTACCGTAAAACAGCGTATTAGGGTCATCCAACAGCCTCTCCAAACGCTTTCCTCCCCATGTGTTGCTCCTGAGATCTCCGCACCAGGCCTGTATATTATCACCATCCACAGTAATGTTATAGATAGAGCCGTAATATAGCATAACTCCCTCTATCTCAAATTCTCCGGTCTCTTTGTTTTCAGTATAATTCTTACCAAATCCGGAAAGAGCGCTAATATCCGCTTTCTTTTCCTCTGCAGCAAAGCAGGTCGCCGAAGTCTTTCCATAAAGTCCAGCTGTCATCAGAATACAGATTGCGATCGTTAATATCTTTTTCATTTTTTCCCGGCAGCTCATCCTCTTCTCCTCCTGGATTAATCCCGCATCAGTACTGGTCTTCCTATCCTGTCCTTTATCCCGCAAACGCTTCATCTATCGATCTTGAAAGCTGATCAGCACAGGACGTCCCTCTTGATCCACAATCATTCCCCCTGAGAATATCAGCTGCTTTTCTGGCGTCACTTCCCTCCAGAAGTCTTCCTATCGCTTTAAGATTTCCATTGCAGCCCCCGACAAATTTCAGATCATGGATCGTTCCGTCATCATCGATATCATAATCTATCTGCTTTGAGCATACCCCCTTGGGATAATATGTATAATGCTTCATTTCAGCCCCTTTCCGTAGATTATTGATTGTTATCGAAAAATCAATAATCGTATTTGACCAGGCGATCAGCTTGCCTTTTTTAGTATAACACAACTATCTTTACGCTGTCTCTGCATTGTCGTAAAATTATCTATCATGAATAAATATCTTTGGAGCGCTGTTTTTACTGCCTGTATATTTATGATATGGAATTTGGGGCATGTTGCAGCCTCTAGAAACAATATTACGCTGAAAGGAACCTGGCTTGGGACAGTCTATGCTGTTACAGGACTCATTATTATATTGATCAATTTCATCTTTTGCATAAAAGGGCTTAAAACATATTTTCTTTCGACTGACGAGGATCACACGGAAGAAAACACCTCCCAGGAAATTAAAACAGATGAAGATTAGATATTCAGACGAAAAAAAGATATTCAATATACACACAGATAATATCCCTTATCTTTCCTTTGATATGCTTGATAAAATGGGAGTTCCAAACCTTTATTCCACAAGATATATTTCATATGACGAAGAATCCGGAGACGGGATCAAGGGACTAAAGCTTGCAGTAATGAAAACCGATAATATTGCTGAAGCGGCACCGGTTGTTATAAATAACCGTAATGAACTTGCCAGGCTTCTTCGCTCAGATATAAGGCACGAATGTAGTATAGTCCAGAAGCATACCAATAACGTCATTGTGGTAACACCCTCAGATCTAGGTCCCGACTGGCCCGGCAAAATACCTCCTCACAGAAGAAATGCCGACGGAATGGTCACCGATATACCGGATGCTCTTCTGACAATATATGGAGGAGACTGTCCACCAATATATATTGCAGATCCTGTCAGGAAAGCCATAGGTCTGATACATGCGGGATGGCGAGGCACTCTTGGTCAGATCCCCGCTGTCGCCATACGTCTTATGAAGGAACGTTTCGGCTGTGATCCGTCTGATATGTTTGTCTGTATCGGTCCCGGGATATGCCGTGAATGCTATGAAATGGGAGATGAGGTCTATGATGCCTTTGCTTCAGAATGGGGTGAAGATGCGGCCGGCAGAGTATTCAGAAAATATCCTGGCACAGATGAAGATGGAAGAGAAATCAAAGGTGGACGATACCACCTTGATCTGCGGGAAGCCAATTATATGACTGTTACCAAAGCCGGCATCCCCGCAGACCATGTAGCGATATCAAATGTTTGTACAAAATGCAATGTGAATATTTTCTATTCCTTCAGGGCCCGTCGTATGGAAAACGAGCAGGCCGCTATGATGGTCAACAGATTCGGACCCATTAACTCAATGCACTGAACCCTTTTTCGAGATCTGCTATTATATCATCCACGTGCTCTGTGCCTATCGACAGACGGATCGTATTCTGCTTTATACCCTGATCCAAAAGCTCTTCATCATTAAGCTGTGAATGTGTAGTGGATGCAGGATGGATCACAAGGCTTTTCACATCTGCAACATTGGCGAGCAATGAGAATATCTCCAGGTTGTCGATAAATTTCCAGGCCTCATCTTTACCGCCTTTGATGTCAAATGTAAAAATAGAGGCTCCGCCGTTCGGAAAATACTTGTTATAAAGCTCATGATCCGGGTGATCAGGCAGAGAAGGATGATTTACCTTTTCAACCTTAGGGTGTTTTGCAAGGTATTCTACTACCTTCTTTGTATTTTCCGCATGACGCTCAAGTCTTAAAGAAAGGGTCTCTACTCCCTGAAGGAGCAGGAATGCATTGAAAGGTGATATTGCCGCCCCGGTATCACGGAGAAGAATTGCTCTTATGTAGGTTACAAAAGCAGCCGGTCCTACTGCATCATAGAAGGATACTCCATGATAGCTGGGGTTAGGGTCTGCTATACCGGGATAGTTT
>CADCRB010000226.1 GCA_902803745.1 uncultured Lachnospiraceae bacterium | reverse complement strand
TCCCTTCTCGTATACGACCGGGTATATCACATCTCCGAGCATTGCCTGACGTCTGTAATCTATCCTGAGAGAAGATATCGGCCTATCCTCTATTTCCGACATGGCAAGCTTGACATACTGTCCGTTGTTCACATGATGGTTACTGTCAAGATGATGGATCTGTATCTGGATGGGTTCTTTTTCATATACCACGACATCTTCGCCGTCCGGGATCATTACCTTCCTGGAGCTGTATGTCATATCAAGCTTTTCTTCTATAACATACGCTTCATGTATGAAATCCGGTGCCTTTACGGGTTTTGCGGCTTTCGAGTCGATCAGCGTCCACAGAGAATTTGCCCTGACAATGAAGTCTCCTTCCCTGTTTTTCATGTAAAAATTCCTGTAACCGAAACACCCCTTGAAACTGTACGGGAAAGTCCCTACAGTCACATGATCGCACAGATGCGGAAGACTTTTTATTTCCAGTTCCCAGTAATTGATGACCCATACGAGGTTTTCCTTTTCAAGTACATAAAAACCTACGCCCGAATCTTCGGACTGGAATGTCGAACAGTCCTGAAAAGCATCTATCAGGGCCGTAACCGTCAGTTGTCTGTTTGTGTCACACTCGGAAAATCCGATCCTTTTCTGATATTCGTACATGAGGAGATATTACATCATTTCAGCGATTCAGGTCAAACTTTTTCTTGACTGTGATATAGCATATGACGTGGGCAAGGAACGTGACGATCCATGAAACCGGATAGGTTATATACAGATATTTTGTCTCATGAAAACGCGGAAGGCGGAAGAACGTAAATATCCATACAAGCCTCAGCCCGCATGCCCCTATAAGAGAAACGATCATGGGAAGTATCGCATATCCGAGACCTCGAAGTGCTCCTACCATAATTTCCATCATCCCGCACAGGAAATACGGAAGACATATATACGCCATCCTGACCAGTCCTGCGGCTATGACAGCCTCTGAATTGGTATATATCGACAAAAGAGCAGACCCGAACAGATATGCACTCCCGCCCAGGATCATCCCGGTGATTATCACACATCCCAGCGCCCTTATGACTATCCTGTTGATACGGTCATATGTCCTCGCCCCGACATTTGCACTTACAAATGACAGACACGCCTGATAGAACGCGTTCATGGAAACATAGACAAATCCTTCTATGTTCATTGCTGCGGAATTTCCCGCAACTACCGTTGCCCCGAATCCGTTCACCGAAGTCTGTATTATCACGTTGGAAAAGGAAAAAAGCATACCCTGAAAACCGGCAGGAAGCCCGATGCGTATGATCCACGACAGAATATGTGTATCTACGGACAGTTTTCGAAGATCAAGCTTTAATGCACCCTTTTCATTCATAAGACAGCGGACCACAAGTACAGCGGATATGACCTGAGATATGATCGTTGCGAGCGCAACACCTGCTACATCCATCGATAGCGTGATGACAAAGAATAGGTTCAGGATAACGTTAACTATCCCCGCCGAAAAAAGATAATACATCGGCCGTCTGGTATCCCCGACTGCACGCAGGATCGCACTGCCGAAATTGTATACCATGGATGCCGGCATCCCGAGGGCATATATCCTGAAATACAGGCTCGCGAGCGGAAGGGTTTCTGCAGGAGAATCCATCCATGTGAGTATCCTGTTGGACCAGGCGAATCCTACTATGGCCAGTATGACACCGCCAATAAAGCTGATGATCATGGAAGTATGCAGGGTCTTTGAAAGCTGGGTATTATCCTTACTCCCGTAATAACGTGATGCGAGAACATTGCTTCCTATCGACAACCCGATAAACAGATTGATCATGAGATTAACAAGAGGAACTACAGAACCCACCGCAGCAAGGGAATTATCGCCGGCATATTTTCCCACGACAATAACATCCGCTGCATTGAACAGAAGCTGCAAAACGGATGAGACCACAAGAGGCCCCGTGAACATGAGCAGCCTGCTCACGATGGGCCCCGAGCACATGTCTATTTTGTATGATCGCAAACTCTTACCGGATGACATTTGTTTCGTGCTGCATTCTCCAGTCTATACAACGCTTCAGGTAGTGTACATATTCCTCACTCTTGCACATTCCCTTTCCGGGAGTATCCGAGATCTTGGCCACATCACATCCGTTGCAGACGGTTGTCTTCATCACTATGTTGAGCGGAGTGACCTTCGTATCGTTGGCAAGATATGTTCCTATACCGAATGCCGTTTTGACCTTGTCCTTGTAAGCCCTGTTGATGCCGGTCGC
>CADCRB010000225.1 GCA_902803745.1 uncultured Lachnospiraceae bacterium | reverse complement strand
CTGTGCCACTACCTTTTTCATACGTTCTTTGCCTGTAGCGAACCAGGGATTTTTTGCACTTTTGTAAGCCTCCATTGCATCAATGGCATCCTGAAATGCCTGCTCGATGTTGACGGCATTCGCAGAAGATACTACTTCCCGTATTGTTGCCTCAAGAAAAGCAACTTTATCCTTTACCGTTTTCATTTCCTTACTATCGCCCGAGAATTTTTGGCTGTTCAGCAAAAGGTGGGAAACGTTTCTGCCCCTGACATTTTTTAATGAATTCTGCTGATCCTCACTTAGTTCTAACTCATTAATACTCTGCTCTGACAGGACATCATCAATAAAACTGACCTCTTCAGTTGTCTTGGAAACGCTGTAAAAATCCGCATCATAGCCTTCTTTTACCTTATTCATGTTTACAGCCTGGCGCATTTCCTGGTTTAAAAGGGTCTGCGTACGCTCTTTTTTTTCTTGAATATGATCTGACATTTTTACTCCTTTTTAACACATCATGCCATCATAAAACGTCCGGCATCTCTCATGCCAACCATCTTGATTGCAGCAGGGATGTTTTTCATGACTACATCGCCAACTATATCGCTGATATCTTTAAGTGCATGTTCATCAACAGGTTCTTGTGCAAAGTTATCCGCAACATCTCCAAGTCGTAATACTGCAAGCTTTCGGTAGGTCTCCATGAATGCTTTTCTCGGTGCTATAAGTGCCTTCTTCTCGTCTTCTGTCACTGCGGGTGGGCACTCTCCGAGTTCCTCGTCTTTACGCCTTTCCCATTCGGCTTGCATGTCCGGAAGGTTTTTACTTATTGACTCAATTTGTTTTTTAAACAAATCCACTGAATGCTTTTTTAAATCTATAGCTTTCGCAAGCTCTCCTTGTTCCTCTTTCGTAAGATTGTCCGGTTTTGGCTTGCCTAGTATCTCCTCGTAATCTTTTAATGCATTTTCATAATTCTTTTTGGCTTTTTCCAGATTTTTTTTCATGGATTCTATGCTTGATTGGGCATTTTCATGAAAATATTTATCGCTTAAATATTTATTCAGAGCTTGATGTTTATCAACAACTACCTTGTGATACTTGCGGAACTCATCGTAAGATTGTTTAAGCTTATCTCCTAAGCCTTCACGCTTATCTTCAAACCACGGTTTCAATTCCTCATCTATATCTCTGATCTTCGACTCTGATAATTCGTCCAAAGCATTCTCTACAGACTGTAAAAGAGAATGGCTATTTCCGCGGATATGGTGAATGCGATTGTACTTTTGGTAAAAATCTTCTTCCAGTTGTTTAAGCTTATCCGCATCCGGGAACCAGCTGTCCTGCTCCTTCCGAAGTGCTTTTAATGCCTGTTCAACTTCAACAGCCATATTAACTTTATTTTCGTAAATCTCCATTACCTGTTCAAATGCTTCTTCTTTTCCCGCAGCAATATCCCCGATGAGCGGAGTGATTAACAGGAAACCACCAAATATATCGTACTTGTTATCCAGTAGTGCCTGATTGGTAAAATTCTCCGAAAAATCATTCCACAGTTTCCGATCAGCAGCTTTTTGTTCTTCATTTGAAAATTGTTTGTTCAGGGAATGGTTCTTTACAAGTTCGTTAAATTGCTGTCGGACCTCATTGGCATTAAAATATTTTTTCTTTTTTACCTTGTGACCCCCTTTATCTAAGAGTGGAACGCCCCTTTTATCTAACACAGTTTCTTCTCTGTACATGCTGTCCTTTATTCCTGCAATATCGGACATGAATTTTCGATCAAATTCGGCGCGCTCATCCACAGCAGGGGTGCCGGTTTTAGCATCTGCCTTGATCTTTTTAGTCTTCCTTACGGCAGAGAGTAGTTCGTCCCTATCAACATCTCCAAGTGCTACTTTTGTACTCTTATAAATGCTGTGTTTTTCTGCATCGGACATCTCCACTATACCGTAAACCTTTTCTGACATGATTGATGGCACATCAACATAGGCTACTCTGCTCACTCTTATTTCGTTAATCTTTTCCATTACTTCGCGCGTTTCACGGATCAGTTTGTTGATGTCGCTTATGGTGTTCTGAAGAAGGAGCTCACCCTGAGAAAAGTTAAACACCGATGACGGAAGTTCTAATCCCAGTTCCTGTGCGCGCATCAATGATGCCATGATCCTCTGTCCCACTTCGGTCTGATTACCCATATTAAGTATCTCTGTAAATACTTTTTCAAGCTCGGGAAGTTTAGCCTTATAGAGCTCCGGGGGTGTGTTTTCAAGAAGGGCATGAAAAGCGTCTCTGAAAGATTCCATGGAGCCGGTGACAGCCGCACCCATCATACGAATTATCTGAGTCTTTTGTTCAGTAGTCAGTTTTACAGCATTGCCGTAGTCAATCACCGTAGCATGATCGTCGTTGATCATGATATTACCGGCATGCAGATCACCGTGATAGAATCCTGTTTTGAATATTCCCTCTTCTACCCACAGGGCTGCAAGGTTCGAAAGATGTTTCTGTCTCTTCTCCAGCGAATTAAGTGTGTCCACAAGCTTCTTTCTGTCTTTGGCGAATTGCTGCGATTTATCCGGCTTAAACTCAAAAGTGCTGGTCTTGCTCTTTATACCGGTTTTTGCATCTTCTGACCATCCTTGATAGGTTTCACTAATTTGGGCAAGGAAAGCCCTTACCTCATCAAACATCTTGTCTACAGTGGTACCTTCGGCCTGTTCAAGTACAAGAGAATTGACGGTAGGCTCGATGATGTCATTGATCTTCATGGACTGCACTGAGTCCGTCTTGTCATTGTAGACATAACCCATCCGGCAGTTATTTGCCTCTACTGTCAGATCCAGCTCTTCCATGATCTTTTTTAGGCGTCCCTCGTATGTGGCCAGCATTCCCCTTGATTCATCCGTTTTAAGGGCACAATCTAACATAAACTTCTTTTCCCGTTCCAATCGATTTCTGACATCGGGACGAAGCAGTTTGACAACAACCTCTTTGCCGTCTGCAGGCAAAGTGGGACCATACATTTTACAAAGAAATGCCTGTCCTACCGACGCTGCACCTAATGGCTTTGTGACTTCCATTTTTGTTATCTTGCCTTTGGAGCGTTCCACCATTCCGAGAAGCTGTGCCTTTATCAGCTCGTCCGGGATTGGCAAAAGATTAGATTTCATATCTTTGATCGCACCGGCAATCTCCTTGGGCAGTCCTGCCTCCGGTATTCCCTGCATCATTTTCTGAAGCAGAGGGCCGGCACCTTTCAAGATACCGCCCAGATAGTTTCCGGCTATCTCTTTCATCAGCGTTTCTTCATCCTTATCTTCGGCGCTGATTGGTTTTGCATTGCGTATAGCAGATGCGATCATCGATCGCTTATCAAGAGCATCGACGCTCTTAAAATAGCCTTGAAGGACTAGCTTTGTAAACTTACCTTGACCAACCTTGCCCTTTACGGACTCGGCTATAATGTCGTCAAGGGTAACAGGTTTTTTCTTTTTAAATACAAAAGTGTCCTTATCTTCGTAGGTTAAACCGGATTTAACCTTCTTATCTTCTGTAAGTGCTTCAAGGGTCTTATGCCTTACGATTTCTTCCTTTGCACCGCCGTATAAATGTTTATACTCTTTCGGAAGTGAGAGCATGTATTTTCTTGCAGATTTCTTATTGAGACCGCAAGAATCCTTTTCATCATCAAAGATTGCCTTGGTAGCTTCAGTGATAACATCCTGTATCGTATCGGAGATATTTGCCGAGAATTTATCCAGTTTCGACTCTATATCTTTAAGCTTTGTATTGCCGGGATTAAGCAGGTTTTCCTGTAGCAACTCTTTTACAAAATCAGGATTCTTAAACTTGTTCTTGGCACCATTTCTTATAACAGTTCTGAGCGCCTTTGCAGGAGCCGATAATCCCATTTTTATGCGGTTATTGTTTTCGTCATAAACAGGCTGATCCGGAAGCAGGTCGCCATTTTCATCGACCACCAGTTTCGGGTTATATGCAAACATTTTAATCAGTTGCTTTTTGGCTTCTTCATTGATCTGACCATCAATAACTGCCCTTAATTCAAGTATCAATGGCGTGATCTGCTTGGTAAGCGCTGAATTATCTCCTTCACCAAGAGGGAGCTTGTTCAGCATCTTCGCTATCTTGGTATCAGATATATCTTTATCTTCATATGAATCCATAACAAGTGAAGTGAGAATATCAATGTTTTTGCTCAAAATACGGCGAATGCGTTCCTCAGGGTCATTGATCAGCTCGTCGTGGCTCCAGGTCTCATTATCATAGAGCAGATCAGCAACCAGATTCTTTATCTGCTCCTCCTCTTTTGTCCACTGTGGCTCTTCTTGCTGCTTTATCTCTTCCTCTTTCTTTTTCAGGATTACTTTGCTGTCAATCTCGTCGTCTTTTTGTTTTTGAACAACGCGAACAATCTCCAGATTCTCCTGGCCGTTTATGAGCTTCACAGAGTCTTTTGATTTTAAGAGCTCTTTGATCTCGCCTTTGGACAAGCTGCCCAAAGCGACCTCCTCCGCAATGTCACGTACGAGATATGTCGGGACATTATTAAAATCATTTTTACTGATTTCCAGATTATTCCAGATCAGATTAAGGCAAAGCTCCCTGACACGCAGATTCTCTCCGGTATCGCTTCCATCCATTTTCACATCAAGCCCTGTGATCACATCAAGTAAAGCTGCCTCTCCATAAATATCATCATTGGCGACGATGTCAGTCTCGATGCGGTCGGCAATGAGGCCGGCTGTCAGGTTCATCAGAAACTCATGCCCGTTTTCTATGATGTAAAGCGAATTATCAGCTTTTTGCAAAAGCCTTGCATCCTTGCCATCAATCTTCACATTGACGCAGCGTACCTTGCCCGGAGCAAATTGCCTAAGGGTTTCGTGCAGGTTCATATAAGTGTTTATCACAGCACTGCGAGCCTTCTGACTTTTACCCGCTTTTTTGATAAGTTCAGAAGGCCATATATTAAGCGATAGGATGTTCTCCACTTTTTTGCCATTTTTGCTCAGCTCGGCAGTATTGTTTTCTTTTTCTTCCGGTGCAGGATTTTCTGCCTGATCATTGTTTTTTTCTTTTTTATTAAGCTTAAAGATGTCTCCAAGGGTTCCACTAAAGGAGCCTTTCTCAAATTCATTACGGGAAATCTGTAAAAAATCTATCTCTAAACTCAGATTTGTAAGAATGGTTTCAACCATAGCCTTTCTGTCTTTTCCGGTTTGGAAGAAAGGATTCTTGTGGTCGCAGTAATACCTGCAGGCTGCGATCGTTAGCTCATAGCTCAACTGGATCTCATTAAACAGGTCAGCAGTCAGAGGCTCATTTGCCTTTTCATCCAATAGCTTTTCCAGGCTTAAGAGATTTGTTTTGACGTCCGACATCTCCGTACTGTCATTTTTTCTTTTCCCCATATTGACAAGCAGGTGTGACTGGGCACGTCTTTTCATACTCAGAAGATTCTCATGAAGTTTAGTGTGTTCTTCAAGAGAATCAAAATCGGTCACTTCCATGTCATCCAGTTCTAAAAGTGCCATATCTATGCGGCTGATGTCTTCTTTTGTCTGCTCGATACTGTAGAATTTCTCATCAAGCCCACTCTTGCCCTCTTCGAGAACGGTAGCTGTTCGAACCTTGCTCTGCAGTACTTCTTTTACATTTTTTGAAATATGTGTATCAGACATTTTTCCCTCATCCTATGGTTTATTCTTCTCTGTTTCCTGCATATACCGGTATACCAAAGCCTCTGGGTAACAGCTTTTCTGCAAGCTGTAACGAGGCTGAATTATGGCGGTTTAAAACAATTTTGGTCTCCGGAGGATACTTTTCCTCCATACTGACAATAAACTTTCTTACCATTCCCAGGAGATTCTTATCATAATTATTGTCGAGCCCTACCATAAGCTGAATGGAGAGCATCTCTGACGGGAGTTTATGAAACAGCAAAAAGCCGCTGATTTCATCCTCATCCATGGAATAACAGGAGACGTCTCCTTCAAACCAGCCCATGGACAGATACGAGAGGTCCTCACAAAGTCCTTTTCTTCCGCGAGATATGGCTTTTGATATGCCTTTTCTGAATTTACGTAGTGTCAGTTCACTTATCGTACCTATATTATGCGGAATCTTTCTG
>CADCRB010000224.1 GCA_902803745.1 uncultured Lachnospiraceae bacterium | reverse complement strand
TAGAGCAGTCTGGAAGCTCGTCGGGCTCATAACCCGGAGGTCGCAGGTTCAAATCCTGCCCCCGCTATTGTGGTTTTCCACTATGCCGTGATAGCTCAGTTGGTAGAGCAAGGGATTGAAAATCCCTGTGTCACCGGTTCGATTCCTGCTTAGGGCACAAAGAGACAGATAGTAAAATACTTCTGTCTCTTTTTTTGTAAAGAGTATAGCTGATATGATGAATATTGTTTTGTTTGAACCAGAAATACCATTTAATACAGGAGCTATTGGCCGTACCTGTGTGGCAACAAATACTAAGCTTCACCTTATTCGCCCCTATGGATTCAGGATTAACGACAGGGAATTGAAAAGGGCAGGATTGGATTACTGGCATAATTTGAATCTTAAAGAATATAATAATTATCAGGATTTCATTAATCAAAATTCAGAGCTTTTTGCCGGAAGAGATCAAAAGCTTTGGTATGCTACTACAAAGGCAAGGAAGACCTATGCCGATGTCTCGTACGGACCGGACGACTATATTATGTTCGGAAAGGAAACAGCCGGCATTCCTGAAGAAATTCTGGTATCCAATCCTTCTGCCTGCATACGGATACCTATGTTTAAAGATGAACGTTCTCTTAATTTGTCAAATTCCGTTTCAATAATTCTATATGAAGCATTGAGACAAAACGGATTTGCCGGAATGGAAAAAAAGGGGGAACTACACAGACTTTCATGGGATTAGTTAGCTATATGCCATACTTATCAAGATCCACCTTGCCGTCTTTAACTCTGATACCGTCTGCTTCAAGGAGTTTAGCCTGTGCTCCCGCTCCGCCGAAGGCAAATTCACCGGATAGCTTGCCCTTTGAATTTACAATCCTGTAGCAGGGTATGTTATCAGGATCCGGATTCTTATGGAGAGCGTTCCCGACTGCTCTTGCCATTTTTGGTTCTCCTGCCATAGCTGCTATCTGTCCATAGGTTGCGACTTTTCCTTTTGGTATTTTTTTTACGGCTTCGTATATTCTTTTCGAAGGATTGTCAGAAATTAGTGCATAACTTTCTGTTATCATATTTTCTATATCTTTATCCGGAACGCTACCGTCAAGGATTATAGTATTCCAGTGCTCTTTGTTCTGATGCCAGCCAGATATTACGCTATCATATGTATTTCGCCAGAAATCCCGCCATTCAGGATCTACCTTTACGTTCAGATTAATGTAGCCGTTTCTCTCATAGATCCAAAGAAAAGCTTTTTTATTACTTTTAACCCTTATCAATTGCCAGTTATCATCATGAAAAGGAGCATCCTGATAGGTATCCGGGAAAGACAAACCGTACGATATAGCTTCCTCTCTTGTCTTCATCTGCCATTAACCTCCATACTACTGATACCTTTATCGATAATACAGATTATGATATCATAAATAAGAAAATATGTGGGATTTATGATCAGTATTTAGGAATAGGAATAAAAAGATCGAGGAGGAATGGTATGTTTGAACAAATAAAGCTAGACTATGGATTTGATGCGCTTGAACCGTATATAGACACGGAAACAATGGCTACTCATTACGGAAAGCATCACGCGGCGTATACTGCTAATCTTAATAAGTTTGCCGATCAGGCCGGAAAAACGGGAGAGAGCATTGAGAAAATCCTGGCAGAGGCTGATAAAACCAAGGATATAGGGCTTCGAACGGGCCTCCGGAATAATGGAGGAGGATATTATAATCATAATTTGTATTTTATGGAAATAACACCAGGTGGGTCAAAAAAACCGACTGGTGATCTCGCAAAAAAGATAGATGATACCTTTGGAAGCTTTAGTTCATTGAAAGAAGAGCTTACTTCTCTGGCGATGGGACAGTTTGGATCTGGCTGGGCCTGGCTTTCCAAAGCACAGGACGGGAGTTTATTTACATCAAAATCTGATAACCAGGATAATCCTATCTCCCTGCAGACAGGACACACTCCAATAATGTGTATAGACGTTTGGGAACATGCATATTATCTAAAATACAAAAACCTCAGAGCTTCGTATATTGAAGCCCTTTGGAATGTGATCAATTGGGATATAGTAGGAAAGCTGTATGAAGGTTAACTTATATTTTTAAGGGTCTGAACCTGTTCAGGCAGGCAAATATTTCCTGCCTGCGGGGGATGGCTAACCCGGCTTCCGGTTTATTTCCAGCAAACAATATCTTTGGACCGTCCTTATCAAGCTGTTTCATCAATTCATCAACGATTTCTGTCAGAGTTTTCCTTCCATCTGTCAGGCGTTCTACAGCGATAATAAGGGCTTTGCATAGGGCAGCATTTTGATCTGAATCTACAATCTGTTCCACATATCTCAAGGATACCGTTTCGTGATTGATGGAGAAACCGTCAAGTCCAAGAGTCTTTGATTTTATCCTGTCACCGAAAAACTCTTTACGCGATTTATTTGGTATCCTTTTTTCTGAAGGTTTTCGATAATCAAGGCCGGCTATTTCAAAGGATGGATATTTCTTAGCTTCGATTTTAGCTTTACTTGTTATGTCAAACGCTCGATAACGATCCATCTGTATTACCGTGTCAGATACATTAAAATACGATCCAAAGCTTCCGGCGACAAGTATTGTTGATATTCCGGCAGCCTTTATCTGGTCTATTCTGGATATAAATGGAGTAATAGGTTCATCTTTACCATGTACGACCTTTTGCATAAGCTCATCCCTTATCATAAAATTTGTAGCGCAGGTATCTTCATCAATAAGCAGCACCTGAGTACCGGCCTCTATAGCTTCTGCGACATTTGCTGCCTGAGAAGTGGAACCGCTGGCGTCTTCTGTAGTAAAGTGTGAGGTATCCCGTCCATCCGGAAGGTTATTGATAAAAAGAGATATATCTGTTCCATGAACTGATCTTCCGTCTTCAGCACGGATTTTAACAGCACTAGCTTCTGTCATAACAAATTCTCTGCCATCTCCTCTGATGTGATCATATACACCCCTTTCCAAGGCTTTGAGAAGAGTGGATTTTCCATGATATCCGCCACCTACTATCAAGGTAATTCCTTTTCTTATGCCCATTCCGGTTATCTTTCCCGAAAAAGGCGTATCTATCTCTACTCGTAAAGGATCAGGAGACTGAAATAAAACCGCTCCACTCATAGGAAATTGAGATATCCCATTGACACGCGGCAGTAAAGAGCCGTCAGCCACGAATGCTATGAGATCCATTTTTTTCATCTTCTGACGTATAGCGGACTGATCATCTGCCAGCTCGACAGAACTTCGGACCTGATATTCAATTTCTTTATTGTATATCAGAGCTTTGGAAACGCATTTTGGAAGAAGATCAAAAAGCATAAGGATCAGCGCTCTTGAATTTATGGTTCTTCCATTGGCGGGAAAGCCGGCTTTGAAACGCAGATAAATCGAACCATTCAATTCATCTATTTCACAGTCGGTTCGTTCCAGGATCTCCTGTCCCGGTCGGCATACCTCAATTAATCCGCGTTTACCGGAGCCTTTCGCCGGATGATTCACTTTTGAAGTCTGAAAAGAAAATAATCTGAGCAGTCTGTCCTGAAGAGCTATTCTGCGATGCTTTATTTTACGAAATTCTTCAGGAAAACCAGCTATATCCCCAGGTACTTCTATTGTGAGGTGCGACGGTGCGGCAAATGGATCTCCCTGAACACGATCAATATGCAGGATATATTGTTCAAAACGATATTCTCCTTTTGTACTTTTGTAATTCGGATAACCTTTGTGATCTATGGATTCCAATAGATGATAAAGGCTGTTTTTATCTTTCAATATTATTTCTCCTGTTTAAAAAAGTTTCTGCAGTAATTCTCTGATCAGTCGGAATAATTATAATAATGTCGTTTTCCCAATCACCCGTATCAGATTTTGATTCGAAATATGATCTTTTACTGCGATCCGGTACCAGCCTTTATGGAGTCCCTTAAAATCCCGACAGTCCCTTATCAGTATTCCATGGTTAAGCAGCAATTCATACAGGTCAATTTTGGTTTTTAGCAGAATAAACATTGTATTTGAATGAGTCACTTCCATTCCAAAATCGGACAGGGATTTTTCCAGATAGCTCCTCTCTTTTTCTACAAGAACGTAAGAGCGACTAAGAAAATCACTGTCTTTAATTAAATTAGCACAGGCAATACCTGATTCTATAGCTGGAATTGACATATTCCACTCAGGGAGAAAGTGTTCTAACAGGGTTATATTTTCTGCCGATGATATAACATATCCTATCCTTATTCCCGGTATAGAAAAAATTTTAGTAAAGCCTTTTACAACAAATAGTTTCCTGCTTTGTTTTGCAAAAGAAGAAAGACTGGCAGGATGATCAGACAGCAGTAAAAAGCACTCATCAACGACAAGGATCGTATCTGTTTTTTCACATTTCTGAACTATTTTTTTGAGCAGTTCGAAATCAATATTTCTCCCAGAGGGATTATTCGGATTAGCTACGAAGACCATACCGGTATCAGCATTTATAATATCCGGGAGAACAGCTAAATCTGATTCTTTACAATATGTTATGCAGCACTCCTTTACAGTCTTCAGAGCGTATTCATACCCTGAAAAACACGGACTGACAAGAAGAGCGTTATTTGGTCTAAATGCCTGGACAATGGCCAGAAACAGCTCTGACGATCCGGAACCGCCAACTATGTTCTGCGGGCTGCAATCCTCTATAGTTGAGAGAGCAGCTTTAAGCTTTCTCTGCCTTATATCAGGGTATTCGCATATATGATTCAATGATTCCCCTAAAGCGCTTTGAACTTCATAAGGAATACCCAAGGGGTTAATACTAACGGAAAAATCACAGGTTATATTTTTTTTATAAATATCTCCGCCATGATTCATATCGAATACCTACTACACCTTAATAATATAGCCATCTTTCGAAAACAATGCCGTCACCTTGTAATATTTATGACAAGGTGACGGCAGGTCAAAAATATTAATATTAAATGATTTAAGGATGAGGACGGCCTGAATCAGTACTTTCTTCCTGAACAGGCTCTTCTTCTACCTCATAAGTACTCCAGCTGCTTCTTCCGGTTGAATCTGTCTTCTGATATGTAAAATAATGCATATCGTGATCGTCATCCATAAACGGGAGTTCATCATAGGTATACAGTTTTTTCGAGAAATCGATTCCTTTTACCTGATCATCCAGTTCTCTGGAGCTATATCCTGCAAAAAATACAGTTCCGTTGTAATCCTCCGGACATATAACTGTAATTGTCTTTTTTACAGAGGAACCGTTAGTATCTATATCCGTCATAACTTTAATATCGTAATGATTATCACCATTTGTGATACGAATAAAATCATCAAGATCAGCTTTTTCATCATCCTTTTGTTCAGGTTTCTGATCGGAAAATCCGAAAAAAGTTCCTGTATAGCGGTCAAATGCGCCATCAGCTATGACGCCGCTGTCCCCATCTGATCCACTCACATCATTTAAGAATACAGCAGTAACGATCTTATAATTGTCAGGGGCATTTTCAGTTGATTCGGATATTGTAAGTTTTGTGCTTACTTCAAACTCCTCTTCGGTTTCGCTGTCACTGTCTTCTTCGTTTCCATCGTCGTCTGTTGAGGATTTGATTTTCATAGTATTGAATTTAAAAGAGGTTTTATCTGCCCCTTCCACTGTCAGACCGTTTTCCTCGGCCCAGTCAGTCTGATCTTCATCCGATGTCTCCTCAGTTTCCTCTTCAGTTTTTTCCTCAGATTCTTCTTCGGTTTTTTCCTCGGAGTTCTCTTCGGTAATTTCCTCAGAGCTGTCATCGTTGTCACTGCTGCCGGATTTTGAGGATATAAGGACAATTACCCCTATAACAAGCAATACAGCAAGGATGATTATAATAATCATTTTTGGATCAAAACCAGCTCCGGCAGGTCTTGTTGAACCTGATGAGGCAGTAGAACGATTTTTTCTGGGCAGAGTCGCACTGCATCTTGAACAGTATTTTGCGTTATCCGGGTTATTTTCACCGCAATGTGGACAGATCATTTTATTGTTCCTTTCTTTTGGTTGCTATATACGATTATTACAGTATCTGCAAAAACACGAATTATTATAACAGATTTTTATACAAAATTCTTTTTATAGAAAGAATTAAACGTGTTATGATATCCGTTTGTCGACTAATAATGTTCATAGTATTTTATTTTTATATGGTTTAGTGGTACACTATCTCTGTATGTCTAGAGAATGATTTCTTCTGGAATGGAAAGAAGAGGGATTGTCAACTGATATGAAGATTTTAGTTACAGGCGGAACCGGTATGGTAGGTTCCCATTTTATGAAGAGCTATATGGATGATGGTTTTGAGGTCATCGGAATAGCAAGAAACTCAGCATCCAGCAGAATGGCAGCTATCCAGGACGACCGCATAATCAGATGCGACATTATGGAAAGAGATGCGTTAATGAGAATATTTAAGGAATTCAAGCCGGATATAGTTATCCATATGGCAGCGCAGGCATTTAACGGCGATTCCTGGAATCTTGAATATGTTACTCATTATACTAACTATATTGGAACAGTAAATGTGCTCTATTGCTGTAAAGAGGTCGTGCCGGACGCAAAGATCCTTTTAGCATGCTCCAGTGCAGAGTACGGAAATATAAAAGAATCGGACTGTCCGCTTAAGGAAGACCGTCTCCTTACGCCTCACACTCCATATGGCGTTTCGAAGGCAGGAGTAGAAAATTTGGGAAGGCAGTATGCACTGAATTTTGATATGAAGGTTTATCTTCCTAGAATGTTCATACATGTTGGTACCGGACATCCGCCGGCTACGGCCATTCAGAATTTTGCAAGACAGTTGGCTTTGATAAAAGCGGGAAAGCTTCCGCCGAAGATACATGTCGGCAACCTAAGTACTTACAGAGATTATATTGATGTCAGGGACGGAGTCAAGGCCATGCGACTTTTAATGGATAAAGGCAATCCCGCTGAACCCTATAATATCTGTAACGGTAAGGCATACCAGATACAGGAGATACTGGATATGCTTATCGATATCTCAGGGACAAAGGCAGAGGTTATAAGTGACAAGAAGCTATTCCGTGTGGCGGATGAGCCATTGCTATTAGGTGACGATACAAAAATAAAAGCGCTGGGTTATGTTAGAGAATACAGCATGAGAAAGACTTTGGAGGATGTATTTGAAGACTGGGAGAACAGGATATGAGTTATAAGGATGTTACTATACTGCTTCCGGCAGTAGACGAAACCTATAGTATGAGGCAGACAGTTGAGACCATACTTCATACCTGCCGAAGAAAGGATCTTTGCGAGTTTATCTTTCTTTTGTGTGACAAGACAACGGAAGAATCCAGACAGACAGCATTGGAAATTATTAAAGATTATGAGCGTTACGTTCCCATGTATATACATGAACAGGAGCTTCCCGGTGTAGGGGGCGCCATCAGGGAAGGCATTGAGCTTGCTAAAGGAAGTCATGTAGTTATGATGTCTACAGATCTTGAGACAGATCCCGATGTGATACGCACTTTCATTGCTGCTGCGAAAAAGTACCCAAACAGGATAATCACTGCTTCGAGGTGGCGAAGAGGCGGAGGATTTGAGAATTATAACAGGATAAAGCTCGTTTGTAACCTTATATTTGAGAGAAGCATTGGGCTGTTATAT
>CADCRB010000223.1 GCA_902803745.1 uncultured Lachnospiraceae bacterium | reverse complement strand
CTGAGTGAGAAACTGAACATTGAGCCCAGTCCGTAAACGCTGTCAACTTTAAGGGAGCTGTCCATCATGTTCAGCAGGCTCTTGGTGATGTTCATTCCAAGACCCGTACCTTCGATATTCCGGTTCCTGCCCTCTTCAATCCTCTGATATGCCTCAAAAAGCTTTGGAAGGTCTTCCTCCTTGATCCCTATGCCTGTGTCCTCCACCTCAAAGCGAAGCAATACATCATCACCTTCCCGCTGCCCCGACACACGAAACCATACGGTACCTTCATGGGTATATTTCACTGCGTTCGTCAGTATATTTGTGATCACCTGCCTGATACGGACATCATCGCCGTAAAGCACTGTGGGGAGTGTCTCCTCCACCTCGAGATCGAGACGCAGATCCTTCGCATTTGCCTTTTGAGAGATCATATTCACCAGATCCCTTATAAGTACTGCCAGCTCGTATTCCACGGGCACTATCTCCATCCTTCCGGACTCAATCTTTGAAGAATCAAGGATGTCATTGATCAGGGAAAGCAGGGTGTTGCCTGCCGTATAGATATCCGCTGCATAGCCTCTGATATCCTTTTCGTTGCTTTCCCGAAGTATCATCTCATCCATCCCGAGCACAGCATTTATCGGCGTTCTGATTTCATGAGACATATTCGCAAGGAACCGGGACTTTGCCTGGTTGGCGTACTCCGCCTCCTCCTTAGCCTCCCGAATCTGATCATACTGTCGGTTGATGACAGCCATATTGCTCATCTTTGCTACAAGCCAGGCGAGAAAAGCGACCAGCATCACCATGACAAATACCAGATAAAGCTTGTAATATGTACGCTCGTAAAGCTCAGCTTCTTTATGCAGATCAAAGAAAGCTTCTTTTTTCAGCGCTCCGCTGAGCTCATCAAGGACACTGATATGTATCCTGTAATCCCCATACGGCAGCGTAGTATAATAATTGCCTGTCATCTCCGCCTGATGTATCAAAGTCCCCGGATCATCAGCGCCTTCTATCTGCATCGAGATCAGGGGATTTGATATGCTATAGTTCAGGACAGCCGGATCAAGCTGAAGCCTTGCATTGCCTGCCGGTATCATAAAGATGCCGTTCTCGATCGGTACGACCTGATCTTCAGTCCTGATAGAGGAAATGACTATGTTGTAGTTATCATTGAACTCATTGCAGGTTTTGGTATTGATGCACCTGACACCATCTGTACAGCAGATGTAAAGCATATCTCCTGATGCCGCATTCCAGGCATTAGCTGTAAGCGTAGTATCAAATCCGCGATAGTGGTTAAAAAGTACAAACTGATATCCTTCATCCTTTATTAGATCGTCCTCATTTACCACGTAAAGTCCGGCGCTGGAGCTTATCCAGGCCTCGCCGCTGTCCGTTATATATACATCATAATTGTTGCTGTAGGGGAAGGCCTTCAGCTTTCTGATTCTCTCTCTCCTGCTGTCATAGTACAGACCGTTGCTCGTCACATAAATGTATCCTCCCCTGCAGGGCACTATACGAAGTACGACCAGGGACTGCAGACCTTCCTCCGTTCCTATATGTCCCGAGATCTTTCTGTCTTTGATTATATAGATCCCGTCACCGTCAGACCCCGCCAGTATGGATCTGTCGTTAAGCTCTACTGCAGTAAGTATCTGAGGAACAGCAAGACCGTCATCCACTCCTATGGTATCTGTTACTTTGCCATTATTTATAAAATTAAGACCATCTGTGGATGCAGCCAGTATCGTCCCGTCCATTAGCTCCATAGAAAACCTGAAGCGCCCGCCCAAAGCTTCCGATCCGCTCCCGTCGCCGGCATATGAAGTGATTCCTCCATCCTTTCCGATGCAGACGAGTCCGTCCCGGCCATAGGTACTGACCCAGATATTTCCATCCTCATCCTTCATCAGATTTCTGATTCGCACCCCCTCAAAGATCTCCCCGGTCTCTCCTGTCGCGATCCTGCTGTAGGAGGTGGTATCAATTATCTGCAGACCGTTATCCGTACCAATATAGAGTTTGTCTTTGTCAAGGATCAGAGCGTTCACTATAGTCTCGTCCAAACCGGTTTTCTTAAAAATATCACTGAACGGATTGTATGCGAGCTTCATTATTCCCTGTTTCGAAGAGGTGAACCAAATATTATCCTGATAATCAACTATTACATCAGAGACTGAGTTCCCAAAATCTTCTCTCGAAAGCGTCTCCGTTCTGTCACCGCTCCCCACAAAGGCAAGTCCCTGAGAAGCCGCGATGAAGAAGCCCTTCATCTTGTCACTATACATCATATAGTTTACATAACTCACCCCATCCGCATATATTGTCTTGGAATACTGAGGCCTGTCATCCTTCCCCAGATAAAGATGTCTCATCTCCTCCGTGGAAGTCCCCACGAGAAGATCATTATTCGGACCGCATGCCACCGCAGTATATACCACACCGGCATCCTCCCCCGCTGTTTCCTCATACACAAGTCTGTCATTTTTTATCACTATCAACGTTCCGTTTGCCGTCACGCCGGCAATACTGTCATCACCCAGACGATTCAGCGAATAAACACAGCTGTGATCTCCTGACATCCACTCAAATGGTTCGGATATCACCTGTCCGTCATAGTCTACCCTGCATATCTCGGCAGCTGTGCTGATATACATTCCATCCGCTCCTTCACACATGGATCTCACGGAATTAGATGGAAGTCCCTGCTCCACTGTGTAGAAAACAACTTCTCCGGTCTCCTGATCATAGCAGGCCGCCCCGCTGTCATTAGTTCCTATCCAAAGTCTTTTATTATGATCCTCATACAGAAAGGTCACATTGCTGATCCTGTCATCCACCTCCATCTGCTCAAACTTCGTTCCGTTATATCTGTACAGTCCGGAATATGCGCCTGCCCAAATATAACCGTCATATGTCTGCTCTATCGTATTAATCTCTGCGGAAGCAAGGCCGTCATCCATACCATAGATCACAGCGGCATAATCCGAATTAAAATCAACCTCAGCGTAAACTCTTGTAGAGTGGACAGCAAAAGATAATGCGGCAACAGCCAGCGGACACAGAATATAAATGATG
Source organism: uncultured Lachnospiraceae bacterium (assembly GCA_902803745.1). Lineage (GTDB taxonomy): Bacteria > Bacillota > Clostridia > Lachnospirales > Lachnospiraceae > NK4A144. The sequence continues at coordinate 1,553 of CADCRB010000223.1, read as the reverse complement.
ATCTTCGCTTTTTCATTTGCCGAAGCTCCGGGAATTGAATCATTATTTGATCCTGAAGATGTCCCCATCATTTTTTCATCATCCTCACCCCGCGTCTTCTTCATACGGTATTTTCGAACAATATAAAGGATGATCATGGCTATTCCAATGCTGACAGCCTTATCAGGCATATTGACCAGCAATTCTCCAGCCACAAGACATGCTCCTTTAAGGTTTACATAATTCAGGAGCATATCAACCAGCGCGTCCCCCCAGGGATTTCCGACATAGCCTGAATTAAAGATCAGATTCAGCGGCGTAGAAATGACTGTCATCACGAAACCGGCAAAAAGAGCCGTCGCGATCACAGAAAACGATTCGATCTTCCGGTCCCTTGGAAAAAATCGTCCTACGGCCAGACCGCCTGCAATGCTTACAAGGGCAAACCATATCTCTCCGGGATCAAAAAAGTTAAATATGACATTCATGAGCGCACCTGATATTGCTCCGGCTATCGGACCAAGCATTACGGCAGCAAGGAAGGTGCCGACTGAGTCAAGCCAGATAGGAAGAAAGAGCTGCTTTGCAGTATATCTTCCGGCAATATTAATAGCAGCACATAATAATATTAGAATAATATTATTTATAGAAGGTTTGAATCCCCATTTTTTCAACATTTATTATTTCCCCGAATCACTGAGTGTATCTGTCGATCAGTCCCTCACAGGCATCGCAAAGCTGGCTGTATACCTCGGTAAATCTTCCGGTATACCACGGATCATCCACCTGCTCGTCAGGTCTTCCTGCAAGCTCCATACAGATAACTATCTTTCCTTCTGGATCACCGCCGAAAAACCTCTGCTCCATGATGCGCCTGTGTATCTCCTCCATAGCGATAATGACGTCAAAGTTATCATAATCGCTCTTTCTCACCTGCCTTGCATGATGTCCTTCACAGCTAATGCCGTGTTTTTTCAGCTCGGCTCTTGCAGGCGGATATACAGGATTCCCGATCTCCTCAGTAGATGTCGCTGCCGACTCCACATAGAACTGATCCTGCAGCCCCCTCTTCTCTATCATATCTTTCAGGATATACTCTCCCATAGGGCTGCGGCATATATTGCCCCAGCAGACAAAAAGAACCTTTATCACGGCTTTTAGCCTCCTTGCTTTATCTCAGTTTGCCAGGATATGCCCCGATTTGCCGGCCTTCCTGGCTATTTATCCTCTTCAGTTCCTTCACACTTCAGAGTTTTATCTTTCGTGAATCGTAGTTTTTTGGTAGTAAGAAAATGTTTATCGGACAAGATATGCCGCATTATGCCCAGATTTGCGCCGGTTTGCCAGACTGCATTTTCCGTGGGTGCACTTTTGCACCTATGCCCCCATTTTTGTGGGTGCATTTTCACCCACGATAGGAAGATTATCTTCCGATTTAATACTCCATCGCATTTCCAGGACAAACTTGATTTTCTCAAAATGTCCATGGTATATATGCTGCAATTACTGCGAGAATCACAGCCGGAAGCATATTAGCCACTCGTATAGTCTTACCCCAAACAAGATTTACACCT
>CADCRB010000222.1 GCA_902803745.1 uncultured Lachnospiraceae bacterium | reverse complement strand
GAACGACATAAAGCAGGCTATTATGAATACAATCGCCGGAAGGAAATTAAGAAGTGAGCCGGCGCTCTGCTGTACTATCCCGGCCACGAAATCCTTAGCCCCGAGAGAATCAGTCATTCCCTTAAGCGTCCAGGCAAGGGCAAGTATGCAGATAGCCGGTACCATTGCCGAAAAGCCTGTGGAGATGCAGCTCATGCATTCCTTAAAGGGCAGCACTCTCCTGACCACATAAAATACTATTGTAAGAAAAAGAGCCGTGAAGGATCCAAGCACAAGACCTACTGATGCGTCTGAATTTGCAAAAGCATCTACAAATGTCTCTCCATCAAAGAAGCCTCCGGAATAGATCATACCTACCACGCATGAAGCTATAAGAACGATCACCGGAAGCAGAAGATCTATGACCTTGCCTTTTCCAACAGGTTTTTGGTCGACACTTGACTGGACACTCTTTACAGTAAAGATATCACCGTTCATCGCATTCTTCTCATGCTTTGCCATCGGACCGTAATCAATCTTTGCTATGGTTATACCTACCATCATCACGATAGTAAAGATCGCATAATAGTTGTAGGGTATGGCTCTGACAAAGAGCATCAGACCATTGGTCCCCTCCGGAGCAAAAGCCGACACCGCAGCTGCCCACGAGGATATTGGAGCAATGATACATACAGGTGCAGCCGTAGCATCTATGAGATAAGCAAGCTTAGCCCTGGATATTTTATGCCTGTCTGTCACGGGTCTCATTACAGATCCGACAGTGAGACAGTTGAAATAATCATCAATAAATATAAGGCAGCCGAGAAGCACCGTCGCCAGCTGGGCACCCACTCTGGTCTTAATATGATTTGAAGCCCACTCTCCGAAAGCAGCCGAGCCCCCGGCTTTATTCATCATGGCTACTATTATCCCCAAAAAGACAAGGAAAATGATGATACCCACGTTATAGGGATCAGAAAGTGAGGCTATGAGTCCGTCAGTGAATATATGATCCAACGTCCCCACAAAGCTGAAATTGGAATAAAACAGCCCCCCGACGATTATCCCTATGAAGAGAGAGCTGTACACCTCCTTCGTGATAAGAGCCAGTACGATAGCGACTATCGGCGGCACCAGTGCCCAAAATGTTCCTTGCATAACTGTAAAACCTCCTATGAAAAACAGTTAACATATAAAAATCCCGAAGATGCTGCTCATCTTCGGGACTTCCCAATAGCTCGTAGCGGAATCGAACCGCTGTTTCCGCCGTGAGAGGGCGGCGTCTTAACCGCTTGACCAACGAGCCGCACAAAAGGTATATTAACAGACCCATATACCTTTTGCAAGAATTATTTTTTTATCATACTGTCAAAAGCTCCTTAAACCATCTGAGAGAATCAAGATATGCAGAGTAAACTGCATCCATATCAATGTTCCTCAGGACCATCTGTCTGGATACTTCCTGCCAGGAAGCCGTCTCATATTCCTCTATGAAAGAAAGCACCTCTCCGAGCTCGCCTTCTCTCCTGAGAAGAGCTGCATCGATGGTCTTGGAAATATTCACAAGTGAAAGCGCATCCTCCATGGTCTTATCGAGCATAAGATCAAGCACTGAGAACATTCCGGTAAGGAAAAGCTCCTGAGCAAGACCGCTTATACCAAACAGCTCGGCAAGGTTCTCGGCAAACTTGGCGCGGAGCATAGAAATACGGGTGATCTCTGAAGGCTTGTCAGCGCAGAGCTCCTTGGTGACAGCCGTATTGATCCACTTCTTCAGCTCCTTCTGTCCCAGCATCGCTGCTGCATGCCTTACGGAAGTGATCTCCGAATTCATTGCCATATGATTAACTATTTCAAGAAGCGATACCACAAGTGCTGCGTCATTCTGGATGATATCAGCTGCCTTTGTAAGGTCAAAGTCAATGTCATTAACTATATTGAGCAGCTCGAGGTAGTTCATCTTCAAAGGAGCCAGCTCTCTGTCTCCAGAGGTCTTGGGAAGCCTGAAGAAATCTCCTTCATAAAGACTGTATCCGCCGTCCTTGGTCAGCTTCTCATAATCCTCCTGGGAGTCTACGTTAACTCCGACCAGCTTCAGATTGGGGAACTGTGTCTGGAAATAAACCCTCGCTACCTGGATCTTGATCTTCTTATGATCGAGGAAGATATAGTCCATAAGCTTTAATATGACCCTGTACTCCTCAAATTTATCTATCGGAAGATTCCTGATGGCCAGCTTGTAATGGGAATTCTTCAACGCTGCAAGACGTCTGACATAATTCTCTTCGGGAGTGATATCGGGTCCCATAAGGAGCACCAGCTTGTCATGCGGAGCATTGCATTGGGAATCAAGATCAGCAAAGATCGAGATATCATTTACCTCGATGAAAACCTCCCGGCTTCCGGACAGAGTATCTATTCCGGTCGAGTCAACTATGTCGAGACCTGTGACATAACCTGCTCCGTCATATCTTCCTGAGCCTGCAGCTGAAGGAGTGATCAGCAGGTTTTCCTTCTGCGCAAATACGGAATATGCGCATGTCATCATGTTCTTGTCAAAAAGTGGCATTAAAGCAGCTAGCATATCTTACCCCTCTCTAAAAAAGTACTTTGATGAATTATAACATAACTGTAAGCAAAATAAAACACTTTCGCCGAAGGCACCGATCCTCATTTTTAAGATATTTCAGGATTTCTCAGCACCATTGTTCACGTTTTGAAACCGGGATCTTCCAGTTCTCATGAAGGCATTTCAGAAACTGCTTCCATTCCTCCGGATACTCGTTCGTGCCCTGCGCTTCGCATTTCAGCCTGAGGCTGTTGACCTTGACAGACCAGGTATCACCGTCAAATATGCCGGGTCTTGTATATCTTCTGCCATCCCAGGAGGAAAGTCCGCATTTTCTCATATCCTCCAGAAAGTCCTGAAGCCTGCCGCCTATCTTTATCTCATCATAGCCAAGATCCACAGACCATGACAGATATATCTTATCAGGATTATCCTTTATCACGATATGATATCCTGTACCGTACAGACCCCAGGCATCGGCCCAGGTGAACTCGAATATGATCTCAGCCGCCTCATGCTTAAGCTTACTGCCTTTGTCTTCGGCTTCCGTCTCCTCAGCCGGCTCAGCCTTTGCTACAGGTCTTTTTTCTTCATTCTTTCCACGTTTGCCCTGACGGTCGCGGCGGTCCTTTTTCCCGGCTTTATCATGCTTTTCGCCTTTTTCCTGCTTTTTTTCAGGCGCTTCTGCTGCTGCGAGCTGCTCCTGATCCTTTGGCTTATCAGTATTTTTGCCGCGGTAGTGTCTTCTTCTGTTGCGCTTTTTCTTTTCTTTATTCTCTTCCATCTATTTGATTCTCCTCTGTAATCGCTGGTTTATAATCTGACATTCTCCGTCCGCTTCCTAAGGAATCCACCGCAAGTGGTACCCTTAGGACAAAGGATGCCGATCCTGTAAGCGGCTAAAACACGGTCGCTGACGGTATCCGGCTCCTATACCTGAAGTGCCAGAGAAATAATCACTCAATATCGAATACGATAATTGATTTTTATGGAAAAATCAAGAATCACGCGGAGTACCGGTCCAAAGCTCCTGACGCAGTTTCAAAACCTGATCGTTAAGAAACGCACCGTTTTGCTATAAGTCAAAAAGGGACAGCTGGTTTGTCTCCGGAAGCTCATCCAGTATCCCAAGCTCCAAAAGCCTGTCAGCCACTGCTGACGATGCCCCGCTTCTCTGGCAGAAATCCTCCTTGGAAAGGAAGGGGCCTTTCGCCGGAGAAGATATAAGGTTGGAAATGATGGAGTCAGCCGCCTTGGCGCCTATCGCTGTAATAGAAGAAAGCGCAGGCATGATCTTACCGTCTACTATCTGAAAACGTCTTGCGGAGACCTTATACAGATCGATGCGGCAGAATTCGAATCCTCTCGCATACATCTCCTGCACTATCCTCATATCGCGGAGTTCTTTCTTTTCCGTATCCTTTAGCTTCTTTCTCTCTTCCTTAAGCCTTTTTTCCAATGCCCTGTATTCATCGATAAGCTCAGCCAGCATGGCAGGTCCCTGGCAGCATTTCTCATAGGAAAAGCCGTCCGCTCTTACGGAAAAATAACCGCAGTAATACGCAAGCGGCTTGTATACCTTAAACCAGGCTATCCTCACTGCCATCATTACATAAGCCGCGGCGTGCGCCTTCGGGAACATATACTGTATCGTCTGGCAGGAAATGATATACCAGTCAGGCACGCCATGCTCCGTCATTTCCTTTTTCCAGTCTTCCCACTCTTTACAGCCGCCCTTTGCCACTTTTCCCTTCCGGACATTCTCCATTATCTTGAAGGAAACCTGGCTGTCCAGTCCTTTACCGATAAGGTAGAGCATTATATCATCACGGCAGCAGATACAGGTAGAGAGAGTAGCTGTACCGTTCTTTATCAGATCCTCGGCATTATGTGACCATACCTCAGTACCATGGGCAAGTCCGGAAATCCTGACAAGATCAGTGAAGTTCTCAGGCTTTGCATCCATTACCATCTTTATCGCATTATCAGTG
>CADCRB010000221.1 GCA_902803745.1 uncultured Lachnospiraceae bacterium | reverse complement strand
CGTCCGGAGCAGATTCATATATGCACTTTCTTAGTGACATAGCTGAGAAAAAACTACAAGCAGAAAATATCTTAAACCTGGAGTATATATCATTAAAATCCGCAGGAGGGAATATGGAAACAATATATGAATTTACTCTTCCAAAAGGGTACCTGGACAATGCAGGAGAGCTTCACAAAAGAGGCAAAATGAGACTTGCCACGGCAGGAGACGAGATCTCCGCTACAAGGGATCCCAGAGTGCTGCAGAATCCTTCGTATCTTACCATCGTGATCTTAAGCAGGGTCATCACAGAGATCGAAGGTGTGGATTCGATCACGGCAACCCTTGTAGAAAAGCTCTTTACCGCGGATCTGGCATATCTTCAGGATATGTATCAGAGGATAAACGACATTGAGCCGCCAACGCTTACGGCGACCTGCCCCGACTGCGGCAAGACCTTTGAGGTACCGCTAAATTTTACCGGGGAGGGATGAGGCTCTATCCCGAAGACGAGCTCTATAAGGAGATGGCATTCATCTCATATTACTTCCACTGGAGTGAAGACAACGTGCTGGGACTGGAGCACAGACAGAGACGGAAGTGGTGCAGCGAGATCTCGGGAATAAATAAGGAACTCAGTCCCTCCAAGGATAAAAAGGAGAAGAGCATTACCGAATGGAATCCGAACGGGATATCCTTCGGATAAGCCATGGACATAAGGCGGTAAGGAAAGTATTCGCTGAAATTGCAACCGAAAAATGTGCGCAGTCTGATCTTCGGAAAGCGCGATGAAGAATAAAGTAACAGGAGTCAGAAATGTCAGGGGGAAATTACGACAGATCACAAAAGAAAAGCCAGCTTAATCCGGCGGTAAGCTACAACTTCGGTCTTGAAGTAGAAGCTGCTTTTTTCGTGCCCGTCAGGTCCGTAAGAGTATTTACCAAGGAAAATGAGTTTGACTACTATCAGGAAGGCGGACTTAACGACTACGTTCATATGCTCAGAAAACCCATTTCAAAGCCTTTTACGTTTCAGGTGGAGCGTTATGTGGGTGTGGATTCTGGTATGTTTGACACCAACTCCGGCTTTATTGATCCTCTGGCTTTGGGCACTGATCTGATTCTGCCGGTTATTCTCTACGTAAACAGGTCGTTTACCAAAAACGCCGGCGATAACTTTAGCTTTGATAACTGCGCAAGAGCATATATTTTTACAGGCTGCACTGTGACTGCAAAGGAGTACGGCGAACTGAATGCAGAGAGCAGCAAGCTCCTCACTGAGACTACTACTATAGCTTACAAGGAGCTTTTTGCGATCAATCAGCTCAATCCTGCCTGGGAAAGGGACGGCGCCTGGAAATTTGATGATGCCAAAACGAACCCCACATATCTGGGTAAGGGTGAAGCCCATACCAGCAACAGGAGCAAGAACAAGAGCAAGACAGATATGATCGGAATTGCCGATAAGGGCAGATGGCAGATCAACAAGGCGAATTTCCAGGGTAATAAAAAACGTCATATTCCTTCTGTCGATCATCCTGCGACAAATGATACGAAAGCAGAGGGTGAGGCAAAGGGAAAGAAGAAAATGTGGCAGTTTGGCCCTCCTTCAAACGGAACTGCGCTTAATCCTACTCCGTATGTCGGTAATGCACAGTTCCATACCGATAAACGCGCCAGAATGAATGACCACAGATCAGACGGAGAGACCAGAGGAAAGGAGAACCAGTGGATCATTGATAAGGATCATCCTACCGGCGGCGGAAAAGATCATGACAGTAACCGCAGCAAGAATGATGCAAAGTCCAAGCTTGAAGGCCAGGGAAAGGCGAATACATGGCTTTTGGATAAGCAGCATCCTACGGGCGGCGGAAAGGATCATCCGAACAACCGCAGCAAGAACGATCCCAAGTCCAAGCGCGAAGGAGACGGAAAGAAGAAAATGTGGCAGTTTGGTCCTCCTTCAAACGGATCTGCCCTGGATCCTACTCCATATGTAGGAAATTCGCAGTTCCATACCGATAAGCGCGCCAGAATGAATGACCACAGATCAGACGGAGAGACCAGGGGTAAGGCAAATGAGTGGATCGGGGACGGTAAAGCGAAAGGATCCGGCAAGGCTCATGAGACGAACCGAAGCACGAATGATCCCAAGTCCAAGCTTGAGACTGAGGGAAAGGCTAATGAATGGGTATATGACGGCTCTGTGGACGGAGGCGGCACCAGTCATAAGCAAAACCGCAATACAAATAAGAAACCGACACCTGTGAAATGGCCCCCTACAAGGAGAGCACTTAAGGCGCAGGCCTTGTCTGATATGTAAATAATATGATCACATTAAAGGCACCTTTAGAATTAAAGACCCGCACTGATTTTATGAAAGATCATGAATCCTTCGGAGAAAGGATAGCGGGAAATTACTCGCTGATCGGTATAGAGATCGGAGAGGAGGAGCTGCTTCACATAGTGAATTCTCCTCCTGAGATATATATAGCCGAGGGCGGAGCTACTACCATAGTCGGCAATACACTGATATCCAGCCGTAATGAAGAAAAGCTTGATATCATCAATAATATGCTGAACCGGATCATGCTCTCGGTCAATACGGAGCTTTCCTATCAGGACAGGGCATACATCACGGATGCGCTCTACAAGATCGGAATAAAGGACGACAGGAAGTTCATGAATGAAGTCAGGCGGATGATGAATGAATCCCGTCTGGAAGAGGACTTCATCAATGATTATCTCTCCGTGACACTGGACAGAGAAAATGAGGAGCTTAGGATCGAGACTCTGGAGCTGTCCAGAGAGATAGTGGAAAGAGGTCTTGACGCAGGCTTAACCCTCAGGGAGCAGAGCTTAAGCCAGAACATAATGCGCAGGCTTCAGACAGGCGCCATATACCAGATAGTGGCAAACTTCAATAAAAGCCTTGATGAGACCCGGATAAATCTTGCGGAACAGATGATCTCAGAGCAGGAGAATATCGCAAAGGAGATGCTGGTGCAAAACTTCCTTACTGAGATGGTACGTGAGGGAGCCGATATATATTACCGGGAAGAAGCAGGAGAAACCGGTGAGACCGGACCGGAGGGAGAGCAGGAGCAGAGAGAGGGCGCACTTTACAGAGAGAGCACCACTCAGACAGAGAGGACCCGGCTTTCCGAGACCGAAAGGTTATTAAGGGAGAGTGAAAGAGAGAGCATACTTTCCCTTAGCGAGCATGAAAGGGCAGAGCTCATATTAAGAGAAGAAGCTGCCCGAAGCGGCGAAGCGGAGGATACGGAAGGCGGCGCCACAAGGGAGAGCGAGCCCGGCACTGAGATCTTAAGCGAGAGAGAGCGGGAGAGATATCTGGAGCTTCAAAACAGCATAAGGGAAAGCAGGGAGCTAAGAGAAGCAAGGCTTACCGAGCGTGAAGGAGCTGAGATAGTATACAGGGAAGGCTCTGAGGGAGCGCCGTCAGATGAGGCAGCCGGTAATATCACGGAGCGCCTAAGGGAGCGCATCATCTATGAAAGCCGCAACCTCTACGAGAGGGAGCTTAAGAGCGGGACCCTGAAAGAAACGGCTGTAAGAGAAACGATAAATGCCGCGGTACTCTACGATATAGTAAAGAATCTTTATCATACGGGCTACGAGAGGATAATTGCCAATAACAGCTGGACCGAGTACAGGGGCGCGCTTTACAGGTCCTCCGAAAATACGATAAACCGCGTAAGCAATACGTCCTATGAAAGTAATCCTGTAATAAGGACCGGAGGCATCACTGAGGGCGATACCAGTTTAAGACTTGATTATACCGAGTTTGAGGAGCTCTCCGAGATAGAGGAGAATGAGGGCAATATAGAGCTCATAGAAAATCAGATCAGACAGATGAACGAGATGAACCTCGCTAATGTCTCACGCTATGAGCAGATGAGAGAGATATTAAAGCAGCTCACTCCCGAGCGCCGTGCCACAGGAGGAAGGGAGCGGACAAGACGGGAAGCGCTGATGGCTCTTGAGGATGAGAAGGCCATACTGCAGAGTCTGGAAGAGGGCGACGGAGCAGAGGAGGCAAGGAGACGCGAAGTCTTCAGCGAGATATCAAGGCTCTTCCCTGACAGCGCGGCTCAGGTATTTAACGTGATAGAGCAGTATCTGGAAAATCCCGCTGCTGTACAGGATATGAATATCGTATCCGGAAATGTGGCTCAGGCAGCAGAAGAGATCATGAGAATGCAGCAGATTTCGGAAAGAGCGCAGGAGCCTGAGATCCCTGAGGATATCAGGACTGAGAGCGAGGAGCTTTTCTTCAAAAAAGAAGAGAGACTTACCGAAGATGAGCTGACCGAGATATTGGACACCTACAGAAGCAGGGAAACCAGACAGACTCAGGATATAAGCAATGCCCAGGATATAAGCGAGACCCGGACTGTAAATACTACTACGATAACCAGAAATACCGACCGTAATCTGACCGAAAGGGAGATTGCGGATATAGAGGATATGGTAAACCGCGGAGTCAGATCACAGATGGGAGCCATATCAGAGCAGGTATTGACCAGACTGGAAAAAAGACTAAGGAACGAAAAAAGCAGAAGAGGATTGTAAAATATGGATTTTGCAAAAATGGGACAGAATCTTCTGTCAAGCGCCACAGGAAATATCGCAAAGGCGATCCTGGTGATCAGGAAGATCGACGTTGAAGAAGGAGAGCGTGAAACGACTATAGATCAGGTAGCGGTAAAAGATATTAAAGGCTCCATCGACGAGCTGGCGGGACCGGCCGGCCGTCCGGGAGGAATCAATGGCGATCTTATGAAGCTCGCACAGAAAACACTTGATAACGGAAAGGTCGCGAGCTTCAGTGATATCAAATCAAAGCTGCAGAACAAACATTTTATCGCGCTTGAGCTTCAGTATAATCCCACAAGCGTAAGGCTTGATACCACTGCGGGCCGGCAGATGGCATACAGCGGAGGAGCAGGCGCGACCCAGGTGCAGCAGTATACAGCGCCTGCATCTACAACCTTGTCCTGTGAGCTTTTATTTGATGATTTCAACAATATGGATGCATTCATGACGAGTGATAATCCTTTGACAGGAATGACAGCTTCTAATATCAAAAATGCAGTTACCAGCGCGGCTAGGGGTGATTACAGCGTACAGCGGCAGATGGAGGGACTGCTGTCACTGCTCAGCGTACCGTCTGCGCGGCATGTGATCTTTTATTGGGGAGCCTTGTGCTTTCGCGGTGAGATGACCGAGGTAACAACGAGATATACAATGTTCAATAAAAAAGGTTTTCCTATCAGAGGGACGGCAAACATTCAGATAAGACAGGGAGACGGAAGTCCTGACGCGACCGATCCGGACAGGGCTTACCGGTATGACGACAGCTACTGGGATGCTTCGTTTAAGAAGACTTTTACCGACCAGGGACCGGGCGCATCAGTGTTCGATCAGGTTACTAATAACAGTTTTCTGAATCTGAAGCTTTGATCCTGATGACAGTTTATGGCTTAAGGAGTATTCATGGGATTAGCGGATATTGGGAAAAATCTGAAGCAGAATGCGGGAGTCGTGGAAAAGGCCGTAGTGGAGGTCGTAGATCTCAGACTCCGGGAAGCCCCTGAAAGGGAGGCTGCCCCGGAGGTTCAGAAAAAGAGTGTATCGGGTAAATTATCCAAGTCTAATTTAAGTGCCGGAAAAGGTATGGCAAACGCCGGTCTCCTTACAGATAATATCGCCGATATGCAGTTTAATAAGGTGGCGGGGCAGTACACCAAGATGGTAAAAGACGGTGTCCTGAACTCAGCAGATGTAAAGAAAGTCAAGGATGGTTTTGTAAGAAGGGCAGAACAGAATAAGGAAAAATATATAAATCCGGGAAGAAAATATTTTACGGTCCAGTTTAATCCGTCGAGCCTGCAGCTTTCAGGACATGCGGGAGGTCTGGTACAGAGACTGAGCTATGACAAGGAGGACCGGAATCACGACGGTAAGGAAGATCAGAGCGCAAGCTATGCACCGGGTACTACAACTATAATCATGAGTGTCAGCCTGCTCTTTGATTCCTGTGACAATCAGGATGCCTTTCTGGATGATAAGCTTACATTGAACGTTACAAGTGTGGGTAAGGGATTAGCTAAAGCCGGAATGTCTGCTTTAGGAGCTAAAAAGGTCTCCATTCAGACAGAGGTGGAAGGTTTCATAGCTGCTCTCAGAAATCCCAATACAAGAGTAGTGACTTTTAACTGGGGAAATATCTGCTACACAGGAGTGCTTCGAAGCGTGGGAGCCAACTATACCATGTTTAATCCCAACGGTGAACCGGTAAGAGCTACCGTGGATATGTCCCTGGTCTGCGCGGATGATGATCAGTGGCCTAACTCACTTGCTGTTTGGCAGCTGAGGTATGGCAATGCGT
>CADCRB010000220.1 GCA_902803745.1 uncultured Lachnospiraceae bacterium | reverse complement strand
ATCTGTGATGAAGGGGTAACAAGAGGCGGCTCACCGAGGTCTTTACGGACTCTCGGCACTTCTTCCAGCACCTCATTAAGCTTATCGCTCTTGCCCTGCTCATCAAGCTGCTTGATCATATTTGAAAGCATACCGCCGGGAACCTGATATCTAAGTGTATTGATATTCACGCCCATTACCTTAGGTGAAAGAAGTCCGCTCTTAAGGCACTCCTCGCGGTAAGGCTCAAAATGCTTGGCAACCTTAATAAGAAGCTCCATATTAAGACCCGTATCATACTCGGTGCCCTCTAAAGCCTTGACTATAACCTCTGTAGCGGGCTGTGAAGTTCCCATAGCAAGAGGCGATGAAGCACAGTCTACTACATCAACTCCTGCCTCAATTGCCTTCATATATGTCATTGAAGCAACACCTGAGGTATAGTGGGTATGAAGCTGAATAGGAAGATTGGTATTGGACTTCATAGCTGTCACCAGGTCATATGCAGCCTGAGGAAGCAGAAGTCCTGCCATATCCTTGATACAGATGCTGTCAGCTCCGAGATTTTCGATATCCTTGGCTATCTTCTTCCAGTAATCAAGCGTATATGCATCTCCAAGTGTATAGGAAAGAGCTATCTGAGCATGTCCGCCTTCTTTTTTTGTAGCCTTGACTGATGTCTCAAGGTTTCTGAGGTCATTCAGACAGTCAAATATTCTTACGATATCAATTCCGTTTGCCACTGACTTCTGCGCGAAATATTCCACGACATCATCTGAATAGTGGCTGTAACCAAGTATATTCTGACCCCTGAAAAGCATCTGAAGCTTTGTATTGGGCATGCCCTTCTTTATCTTTCTAAGTCTTTCCCATGGATCTTCCTTGAGGAATCTGAGGCAGGAATCAAATGTAGCTCCACCCCACATCTCTACGGAATGATATCCGACCTTATCCATCGTATCAAGGATGGGAAGCATAACCTCGGTCGGCATCCTGGTAGCTATAAGAGACTGATGCGCGTCACGCAGTATGGTCTCGGTAATGCCTACTTTTTTTGCCATTTATTTATCCTCCATTAATATAAACTCAAATCAAACAATTCCGAAGACCGCCATGAACGTTCCTGCAACGACAGCCGTTCCGATAACTCCGGCAACGTTAGGTCCCATGGCATGCATCAGCAGGAAGTTTGTAGGATCCTCTTCCGCTCCAACCTTCTGCGAAACACGCGCCGCCATAGGCACTGCGGAAACCCCTGCAGATCCTATAAGCGGGTTGATCTTGCCTCCGGTAAGCACACACATCAGCTTTCCAAGAAGGACTCCTGCGGCAGTACCAAACATAAATGCAATAAGTCCTAAAGCAACGATCTTAAGAGTCGTAGCATTAAGGAAAGCTTCTGCTGATGTCGTAGCACCTACTGAAGTACCAAGCAGGATAACAACGATATACATCAGCGCATTTGATGCAGTCTCCTGAAGCTGACGGACAACGCCTGACTCTCTGAAAAGATTACCAAGCATCAGCATTCCGATAAGAGGAGCAGTCGTAGGAAGTATCAGTGATACAACAACTGACACTATTATCGGGAAAAGGATCTTCTCAAGCTTGGACACAGGACGAAGCTGCTCCATCTTGATGGATCTCTCTTTCTTTGTTGTAAGTGCCTTCATTATAGGAGGCTGAATGATGGGAACCAGTGACATATAGGAATAAGCCGCGACAGCAATGGGTCCCATTATATTTGTCTGTCCAAGCTTTGAAGCAAGGAAGATAGATGTAGGACCGTCCGCTCCTCCTATAATGGAGATAGCTGCAGCCGCCCTGTCATTAAAGCCCATAGCTATGGCGCCGAAATATGCAGCAAAAATACCGAACTGTGCTGCAGCACCGAGCCAGAAGCTCTTCGGATTGGCGATCAGCGGACCGAAGTCCGTCATTGCGCCCACACCCATGAAGATGAGCGAGGGTAATATAGCCCACTCATCGAGTTTGAAGAAGAAATAGAACAATCCGCCTTCTCTGATGATATCAGGATATATATTAACCAGCAGCATACCGAAAGCAATGGGAACCAAAAGCAGGGGCTCGAAGCCTTTAGCAATGGCCAGATACAGGAAGAAGCAGGCCACAACTATCATTATGATATTCCCGACACTCATGGTAGCAAATGCTGACTGTTGGACCAGATTGCTCAGAGTATTAGCAATGTATGACATCTTTTACCTCCGGCGTATTATTTAAGTGTTGCGAGTACCTGTCCAGATTCGCAGGCATCTCCTACTGAGCAGTCAATGCTTGCAACCGTTCCATCCTGAGGAGCGACTACAGGGATCTCCATCTTCATAGCCTCTATGGTTATAACAGGATCACCCTTCTTGACAGTGTCTCCTACCTTGGTATCAAGCTTGAATACCTTTCCTGCTGCTCCGGCCTTAACCTCTACTCCGCCTGCAGATCCAGAAGAAGCCTTAGGTGCAGCCGGCTTTGCTGCGGGTGCAGGTGCAGCGGGCTTTGCTGCAGGTGCAGATGCGGCTGCGGAAGCTCCGGTCTCTTCTACGCTTACATCATACGCTGTTCCGTTTACTGTAATGGTATAATTCTTCATTTTTAATCTCCTTATTATATTCTCAATAATGTCTCCTGATGGAGCGTACTACAAATCCGTCACTGCCGGCAGCTGATCCGGTCGAAGCCTGGTAAGCAGCTATCGCTGCCGTTATCACTGCCACAAGTTCACCATCCTCGATCTCATTCTCGGATGCTATAGCTTCCCTCTCAGCTATCTGGCTTACCGCATTGTCAAGCGGTGCCGCCTTCTTCTCTTCCTTCTCCTTCATTCCTCCGGAACCGGGAAGAAGCTTAAAGAGACTGATTATCAGTGAAAGGAAGATAAGTATTGCAAAGGTTGTACCCATGCCGAGCAGGGTGTTGAGACCTGCCTTTTCCATATTTTCAGCAAGTGTGTAATCAGCACTTGTTGTGATGGAAGTGATCCTGTCTCTGTCATCGATCACTATCACGCACTTACCGGTCCTGTTGCTGCCCTGAATATTAAACTCAGCTATTATCTCCTTATCATTCGAAGACATCACAGGCTCCGATATAGCAAGGATATCACCGAACTCTCCCTGCATTGAATGCCAGCCGTCAAGTCCGTTCCTGAAGGCAGATCCTTCAATATCAAATCCATTCTGCCACAGGAGATCCTCCAGCCTGTCATCCTTCATAGCAAGAAGCTCAGCCGCCGAATCCGCACCGGTATTGCTTATGACGCCCATAATAGCCTGTGCCTCAGCCGACGCCATCTGGCTGATCTCAAGATCAGGCTCACTTCCGGTGCAGGCTGTAAGACT
>CADCRB010000219.1 GCA_902803745.1 uncultured Lachnospiraceae bacterium | reverse complement strand
TGAATATATTGTCTATAAAAAGAAGTACATTCTTATCCTCTTCATCACGGAAATATTCTGCCATCGTAAGTCCCGTCTCCGCAACTCTCATCCTGGCTCCCGGAGGTTCGTTCATCTGTCCGAAAACAAGAGCTGTTTTCTTTATGACCCCGCTCTCGTTCATCTCACTCCAGAGATCATTTCCTTCTCTGGATCGTTCACCCACCCCGGTAAAAATAGAATATCCTCCATGCTCTGTCGCTACATTTCTGATGAGCTCCTGTATGAGCACGGTCTTTCCCACGCCTGCACCGCCGAAAAGTCCTATCTTTCCTCCCTTTGCATAGGGAGCGATCAGATCTATAACCTTTATACCTGTCTCCAGTATCTCCTGAACCGGTGACTGGTCTGCAAATTCCGGTGGTTTCCTGTGAATTGGCCAGCGTTCCGCCTTATCAAGCTCATCCGTAGGCAAACCGTCTATAGCCTCCCCCGTGACATTAAAGAGCCTTCCCAGACAGGCCTCGCCTACAGGCGCAGTAATGGGCGCTCCGGTCGCTTCTACCTCTATGCCCTTTGCCAGTCCTTCCGAAGCTGCCAGCATTATACATCTCACCGTATCCGATGCAATATGCTGCCGTACCTCCATAGTGCATTTCTCTCCATGGTTATACACTATGAGTGCATCGGATATCCTCGGAAGTTTTTTCTCTTCAAATTTGACATCCACTACAGGTCCCATGACCTGGGAAATATATCCCTTCATTCCATACCTCTCAATAACCCCCGTTAGCCTCCGCTCCCGCGGAAACTTCGGTGATCTCCTGTGTTATCACTCCCTGCCTTGCTCTGTTATACTGCACCCCCAGATCCTTTATCATTGAGGATGCAGCATCCGATGCAGTCTGCATTGCGAGCATTCTTGAGTTCTGCTCCGCACAGTAACTTTCTATCAACGTACTGTAGATATACCCGTTCATAAAATTGGGGACTACCGCATCTATAACCTCATCGGGAGAGGGAGAAAAAATAAACTCCTCATTATAGATATCCTTGGGGATCTTCTTGCCAAGCTCTTCCTCTATGGCTGATTTCAGCGGAAGAAGCTGCCTTATCCTGACCTCAGCCTCCATAGCGGATTTCATTCCGGTATAAATTATATGAAGGTCATCGATCTCCTTATCCTGAAAAAGAGGAAGGATATAGCTTGTGATCATACGTCCCAGATGATGAGTCGGGTTCTCCGAAGAATACACGAATTCCTCATCTATGTTCACATTGTGATTTCTGAAATACCTACGCCCGGTCTCTCCTACCACAAATATCCTGGCTTTCCCACCGTCGGATCTCATCTGCTTCTCGGTTCCTTTCAGGATATTCTGGTTGTATGCTCCCGCAAGACCTTTGTCGGCTGTTATCATGAGATATCCATGCGTCTGTGTATCCCTCGGCTTATCGGATACCCTGAGATAGGGATGCTCTGATTCGGGCAGATGCCTCAGCAGCCGCTCCATTATATTCTTCAGTGTACTGAAATAAACGGCGTTATCATCCCTGCTCTTCCTTGCATGCCGAAGCTTCGTGCTGGCGATCATATACATTGCGCCGGTTATCTTCTGAGTACCCTCTATGCTGTTTATCCTGTCCCTTATCTCCTTGAGCTGAGCCATATCAATGCCAATGTGCCTTGCATTCTTCTGCCAGAGACACTATCTTTGCCGCAAGGTCATCCGTAAGGGTCTTTGTTTCTTCAAGCTCGGATACAATTTCCTTATGATCATAGATAATATGATCCGTCAGATCCTTTTGGAATCTCTTTACATCCTTCGGCTCAATTCCAGAGAAGATCTTCTTTCCCGCAGCTACCAGAGTGATAACCTGCTCTGTCATGGATAGCGGAGATGCACCGGGCTGCTTCAGCACTTCCATAAGAGCCCGACCGTTCGTCAGCTGAGCCTGCGTCGCATCATCAAGATCTGCTGAAAACTGAGTAAAGACCTCCATTTCCCTGTACTGAGCAAGATCGATCCTGAAAGATCCTGTGGCTTTTTTCATTGCCTTGGTCTGAGCTGCACCTCCCACACGGGAAACGGAAAGGCCAACGTTAACCGCAGGTCTCTGTCCCTCAGCAAAAAGATCGCTCTCAAGAAATATCTGTCCGTCGGTTATCGAAATAACATTCGTGGGAATGTATGCCGACACGTCACCTGCCTGAGTCTCTATGATGGGGAGTGCCGTTATCGACCCGCCTCCAAGCTCATCTGACAGCCTGCTGGATCTCTCCAGCAGTCTCGAATGAAGATAAAACACATCACCCGGATATGCCTCCCGTCCGGGCGGTCTTCGAAGCAATAAAGATATCTCCCTGTATGCCACAGCGTGCTTTGAAAGATCGTCATAGACGATAAGAACATCCTTGCCCTTATGCATATAGTACTCAGCCATTGCCGTAGCCGAATATGGAGCAATATACTGAAGCGGTGCCGGATCCGAAGCAAATGAACCCACAACTATCGTGTAGTCCATCGCCCCGTGTTTCCTTAAGTTCTGGGTTAGTGCCGCCACAGTGGAGGCTTTCTGCCCTATTGATACATATATGCAGATGACGCCTTTATTTTTTTGATTGATTATGGTATCGGTTGCGATAGTGGTCTTACCTGTCTGTCTGTCTCCGATGATAAGCTCTCTCTGGCCTCTGCCTATGGGAAACATACTGTCTATTGCCAGTATACCCGTCTCCATAGGGGTCGAAACCGGCTGTCTGTCTATGATCCCCGGAGCAGGTGACTCCACCGGAAGCTGCTCATCTGTCTCCAACGGCCCCATATCATCTATAGGATCTCCCAGAGCATCCACTACTCTCCCCAGCAGTGCATCTCCCACAGGCACGCCAGCCGCAGATCCCGTTCTTACAGCCTTCTCTCCCTGAAATACTTCATCGTCTGCACAGAGAAGGATACAGCCGATCTGATCCTCCCTGATATCAAGGACCATTCCTCTGACTCCGCTCTCGAATATGACAATTTCTCCATATTCGGCATGTGACAGTCCTTTTACTCTTGCTATGCCGTCACCGCAATAAATGACATATCCCGTTTCAAAGCCCCGGGCTGTAAAGGAATGCGCATCTGTTGCATTCTTTATTACAGAAATTATATCCCGCTCTGCAGCTCCTGACGCAAGAAATCTGTCCGCATCCTGTCTGATAGCATTAGCTCTTCCCTTCAGGCTCCAGTCATACTCATCCTCACCTACATGCAGGATAAACCCACCCAGGATCTCAGTATCGCGGATCAGCTCCAGGTCAACGTCATCTTTATTTACTTTGTACTCAGAAGCTATAAAATCCTTAAATCTGTCTGCCTGAGCACTGCTTGGAGGCATGACAAATCTGAGTACAGCCTTAAGCATCCCCTCATTCATCATTCTTTACCCGAACCCGCTCCCGTCGCCTGGGAAAGGAATTTGTCATAGAGCTCGCTGTTTGCTTCCTCGGTTATAGCCTGACCCGCAAGTCTCGAAGCCACATCAAACACAAGCTCCTCTACCTGCTTGTCTCTATCGATCTCTGCCATGCTCCTTATCCTTGACGCCTCGCTCCTCGCCTCTGTCAATATCTCCTCAGCTTCAGCATTTGATCTTTCAACGATCGCAGTCTTTCTGGCTTCAGCTTCTTTTATGGCCTCATCCATTTTCTCCGAACGCTCCTTCTCAAATTCTGCAAGCTGCATCTGATACTCACGTCTGGAATCCTGAGCTTCTTTTGTTATCCTGTCGGCTGTGCTGTAGATGGTATCTATCTCTTCCTGGCGTTTCTTTATTATCTCGTCCACCCTGCCGAAAAGGAATTTCTTTGCCAAAAAGTACAGGATCAGGATGTTTATGATCATGCATATAAAATTAACCGGATCAAAACTTAACACGTCTCATCCTCCTCCCCTGGCTCCTACAGCACAAATATGATAAGTATTGCTACAAGCAGGCCATAGATTGCAGTTGCCTCTGCAAGAGCACATCCCAAAAGCAGCAAGGTCATTATCTTGCTATGAGCTTCAGGCTGACGCGCCGTCGCATCCACTGCCTTTGCAGTAGCGACTCCGATTCCGATCCCGGCTCCTATTCCGGTAAGAGCAGCTATTCCAGCACCTAATGCTACCATGTCCATCTCCAAAACCTCCTAAATTATTTACTCCACAGCTTCATTGATATACAAGCTTGTCAAAAATACAAATACATATGCCTGAAGCAATCCGTCAAACAGATCAAAGTACAGACAAAGCGCTGCAGGCAGCACCACGGGCACCACCATCTTTACCAGTTCCATAATGACAAATGCTGCAAAAATATTACCAAACAATCGCATGCAAAGAGACAGCGGTTTTATAAAAAGCTCCAGTATATTCATTGGAAGCATTATCCCTATCGGATGAGCAAAGCTCTTGAGCCAGCCACTGACTTTTTTCTCCCTTATTCCCGCTATCTGAACAAGCACTATGCTCATAAGAGCTAAAGCGACAGTGGTGCGAAGGTCCTTGGTAGGCGGTGCTATGCCGAATATGCCTATGGTATTGGAAACTCCGAGGAAGAGCAGAATGCTGCAAAGAAAAGGAACATATTTTTTTCCTTTTTCATTCATATTGTTTCCAATGACATTCTCCATCCATACAACAAAAGCTTCTACGAGAGCCTGTCTCCGGCCCGGATTTTTGATCACGAAGCCTCGGGTAAGTATGAGAAACAAGACAAAAAGAAAAGCGATGATACACCAGGTTATCACCACTGTCTGATTTATCGCGATCCCTTTTCCTATAGGGATCGTAAACGCTGTAGGTATTTCCAGTTCCGCTTTAAGTTCTTCCGCCAGATCCATCTTTCACCCCAATAATCTGCGAGATCGTAATCCCCGCGAAGATAATAACTATATTGATTATATTACTTATTGTGTCAAAGTCAAAATATCACAGCCTCCAGTATCTCAATCCGGATCTCTCAAGATCTTCGATATTAAAGATGCTTTTCACATCTACAAGGACTTTTTCATCATCCGCGCCTTCCCTGTAGAGTCCCTTGATCCTTTCAAGACTGCAGTCCTTAAACTCGTCGTGGGCAACCGCAACTATCACGCAGTCTGCATTCTTTATATCCTCTATCCTACTGAGGCGAACCCCGTATTCCCTCATAGCATCCTTTTCATCTGCCCAGGGATCAACCACTTCCGGATTTATATCGTATTCCATAAGCCTCTTTATTATGTCATAGACCTTGCTGTTCCTCGTGTCAGGACAGTTCTCCTTAAATGTCAGTCCCAGGATCACAACCTTTGCAGCTTTTGGAGCCTGTCCGGCTTCTATCATTTTGCGGATCGTAGCATCTGCAATATACGCGCCCAT
>CADCRB010000218.1 GCA_902803745.1 uncultured Lachnospiraceae bacterium | reverse complement strand
CGATAAGCTTAATGAGGTGCTGGAAGAAGTGCCGAGAGTCCGTAAAGACCTCGGTGAGCCGCCTCTTGTTACCCCTTCATCACAGATCGTAGGTACCCAGGCAGTTATGAATGTGCTTATGGGTGAGAGATATAAGGTTGCAACAGAGCAGACAAAGGATCTTTGCAGAGGTAAATACGGTCAGACCGTTAAGCCTATGAATGCAGAGGTGGTGGCTAAGATCATCCCCGGTGAGACTCCTATAACCTGCAGGCCTGCTGATAATATCGAGCCTCAGATGGATCATTTCAGGGAAGAAACAAAGAAGTATGTGGACAATCCTTCAGATGAGGATGTGCTTTCATATGCTCTGTTCCCTCAGGTTGCTGCTGATTTCTTCAAGTACAGAAAAGCACAGGAAGAGGGTGTGGATCTTACAAAAGGAGATAAGGACGCAAAGGCTTATCCTGTATAAGTAAAACATGATTAAAGATCAAGTCATAAAACCGTGCTGTGGTAACAGGCGGTTTTATGACTTTCTTTGACCGAAAATCCAGTATTTAAGCACGTTTCACGCGGAAGAAAAAAACATTAAAAATTTTTTTAAAAACAGGTGCATTTAATTTGTTTTTGTGATAGAATTACGTCTGTTACTCACCCCGATAGATAAATTATTCAGGAAGGTTTATGTGATATGGCAAGAAAGCAGGTTATATCAAAAGAAGGTCTTATAGACGGAGCATTCAGACTGGTCGAGGAGCAGGGCATAGGAGCAATGTCTGCCAGAAATCTGGCGAAGTTCTGCGGATGCTCTACCCAGCCGATCTTTCGTATATACAACACTATGGATGAGCTTAAGGCTGATCTGATGCAGAAATGTTTTGATTTCTTTTCTGCTTATGTACTTGATTTCAAATCTGTTTCCGACAAGCCCTTTGTAAACCTTGGGATGTCCTATATAAGCTTTGCAAGGAAGTATCCCAATCTTTTTGCGGTTATATTTGTCCTTGATAACGGTACTGACAGAAATATGTATGATCTGGTCAACGGCGGAAAGCACGGTTTCGTGACCAGAGAATACAAAAAGCTCGGCGGTATGTCACAGGATGCTTTCATGCTTCTTTTCATGAAGGTGTGGATCTTCATCCACGGTGCGGCATGCATGGTCATAAAGGATGACTTTGACATGACTGATTCGGATCTGGTCAATCTTCTGGAGGACACCATATCCGCATTCTATGGATAATTCCAGCGATATTTTCAGAAAGATAAATGAAAACTTTGCTCATATGAGCCAGGGAAGGAAAGCTATTGCCAGGTTTATCAATAAAGAGACAGACAAGGCTGCTTTTATGACGGCTGCAGAGCTTGGAGAGGCCTGTGGTGTCAGCGAATCTACTGTAGTAAGATTTGCGATCTTTCTGGGCTATGACGGATATCCCGGTTTTCAGAATGAGCTTTCAAGGCTGGTCAGAGGAAAGCTTGTGACTGCCGGAAGGATCGATGAAACCCATACCACAAGGAATGCTATAATAAAATCTGTATTTCAGGCCGATGTCGAAAAGATGAATGAAAGCCTTGTAAGAATAGATGAGGAGGCCTTTTCACAGGCTTCAAAGCTGATCCATAAAGCAAAGCACGTCTACATAGTCGGGATCAAGAATTCATCACCTGTTGCAATGTATATTGCATATTATCTTAAGATCATGAGATCGGACGTGATCTTTGTTTCCGGAGCGGATTCTACGGATATACTTTCTTCTATTTTTCACATTAACGAAAGAGATTGTTTTATAGGCGTCAGCTTTCCGAGATATTCCGTGCAGACTTTGAGAGCTATGGAATATGCAAATGAAAGAAATGCCGGGATCATAGCTTTGACAGACAGCGCGGACTCTCCTTGCAGGATGTATTCACATATGCTTCTGTGCGCAAGGACCGAGGAGGTTTCCATAGCGCAGAGCATGGCGGCTCCCATGAGTCTGGCTACAGCTTTGGTTGCTTCTGTATTTGCAGAGAACCGGGACAGCGCTATGAGAAACATTACCGGTATCGAAGAGGTCTATTCTGAATATGATACTGACAGCCGTGATGCCCTGGAAGCTGTTAATACAAAGCAGATCTATAACTATCCGGAGATAAATTTTAATGCGTGAAACAGAGCGCTGTGACGTGCTCGTAATAGGCGGCGGACCTTCCGGTATGATGGCAGCGATATGCGCTGCGGAAAGAGGAAGAAAAGTCCTGATCGCAGAGCAGAATGAAAAACTCGGAAAGAAGCTTTTTATCACCGGACAAGGCAGATGTAATCTTACAAATGCCTGCGAGGAATCTGAGCTTTTTGATCATATTTCATCAAATCACAAATTTTTGTTTTCTTCTATAAAAAGATTCTCCAATACTGATGTAATGGACTTCTTTGAAGACCTTGGCGTAAAGCTTAAGATAGAAAGAGGGGGGAGGGTTTTCCCTTCTTCGGATCATTCTTCGGACATTATAAGGGCTTTGGAAAAAAGACTTAGGGAGCTTAATGTTGAGATCAGACTAGGAGCAAGAGCAGGAGAGCTTCTGATTGATAATTCCGGTCTTCACAAAGAGAGTGAATGCAGGGGGGCTTTGGTCACAGAAAAAGGACAGGCTAAAAGTCGTATTTATGCTGAAAGCGTGATATGCGCATCCGGGGGATTATCATATCCGGCCACGGGATCTACAGGAGACGGATTAAGATTTGCCAGATTGGCAGGGATTAAAGTAAAAGATGCCTTCCCGTCACTGGTCCCCCTTGAAATAAAGGGAAATATCTGTGAAAGACTGCAGGGACTATCTTTAAAAAACGTTAAGATCAGAATAAATGAAGGCTCAAATATTATATATGAAAGCTTCGAACCCGGAGAAATGCTGTTTACTCATTTCGGCGTTTCAGGGCCTATGATACTTACGGCGACATCTGATATTGCTCCGTTATTTTTCAACATGGACCTCACACTTCATATAGATTTAAAGCCGGCCTTAGGTTTGGAAGAGCTTGATGACCGTATTTTGAGGGATTTTAAGGAGAATATGAATAAAGAATTCAAGAATTCATTAAACAGACTCCTGCCTTCAAAACTGATACCCATAATGATCGAGCTTTCCGGAATAGAACCATGCAGGAAAGTGAATGTTATCACATCTGAAGAGCGCGGAAGGCTTGTAAGGTTGATGAAAGACTTTGCAATGGATATTGCCGGAACGAGAGGATTTGATGAAGCAATAATAACAAAGGGCGGCGTAGATGTATCAGAGATCGATCCAAAGACATTTGAATCAAAGAGGGTAAGAGGTTTATACTTTGCGGGAGAGGTGATCGATGTGGATGCGCATACAGGAGGATTTAATCTTCAGATCGCCTGGAGTACAGGACATGCTGCCGGCTCGTATGCATAGACCTTATCTTCGCATAGCGGGATGATTTTATGATTGATCAGAGGAGGAGAAAAATGATAAATGTAGCTATAGACGGCCCTGCAGGAGCGGGAAAATCGACGATCGCAAAAAAAGCAGCAAAGGATCTCGGATTTATCTATGTAGATACCGGAGCGATGTTCCGTGCGATGGCGCTATATATGGTCCGCTCCGGCGCTGATCTTGACAACAGCGGGGATATAGCCGCAAAAGTCGGGGATGCGGATATCGACATAGTTTATGAGGACGGAATACAATGTGTGATGCTTAATGGAGAGAATGTAAACGGACTCATACGTACGGAAGAGATCTCCAATGCCGCGTCAAAGGTGGCGGTTGTAAAAGAGGTCAGGCAGAAAATGCTGGTTTTGCAGAAAGACATAGCAAAAAAGCATGATGTGATAATGGATGGAAGAGATATTGGCTCAGCGGTATTGCCGGACGCTGATCTTAAGATCTATCTTACGGCCTCCGTAGATGTAAGAGCCATGAGAAGATACAAAGAAAATACGGAAAAAGGGATGGCTTCTGATCTTGATGCAATAAAGACTGATATCAGGGAAAGAGATGAGCGGGATATGACAAGAGCAGAGGCTCCTCTGACTAAAGTGCCGGATGCTGTAGAAATAGACAGCTCGGATATGACAATTGATGAAGTTGTAGCTAAGATCGAAGGACTGATCAGGGAAATAAGATGAAAGTGATCTGTGCTGATACTGCCGGTTTCTGCTTTGGTGTGGAGCGGGCTGTGAAGACCGTATATGATGCCCTGGATTCGGGTGAAGAAAAGATCTATACCTACGGGCCCATAATTCATAATGAAACCGTGGTAAATGAACTGGCGGAGAAGGGCGTATCGATCATATCCAGTCCCGGAGAGCTGGAACAACTTGAGAAAGGGTGTGTAATAATCAGATCCCATGGTGTTACAAAAGAGATCTATGAGATCATAGAGAAAAAGGGATTAAAATATATTGATGCAACCTGTCCTTTTGTGCTTAAGATACATAAACTTGTGGATGAGGCTTCTAAAAAAGGCGAGTATGTTGTGGTTGCGGGAGACAGGCTGCATCCCGAAGTAGAAGGGATACTCAGCTTTGCAAAAGATGATGTAACTGTTGTAAAGGATGCAGCGGAAGCTGAGGCTTTTAAGCCTCCTGAAGATAAAAAGATACTGCTTGTTTCACAGACAACCTTTAACAGCTATATTTTTAATAAAATTGTTGAAATCTTCGATAAAAAAAGGTATTATTATAATGCTGTCTACACAATTTGCAATGCCACAGCCCTGCGGCAGCAGGAGACTGCGGAGCTTGCGGCAAAGGTTGATGCTATGATCGTGATAGGCGGAGCGCATAGCTCAAACACCAGAAAGCTCTATGATATTGCAAAAGACAGTTGTGACAACACGATATATGTACAGACACTTGACGACTTGGTTTCAAGTAAGAATGCGATTTGCGACCCGGCTTCTTGTGTAGGTATCACCGCCGGGGCATCCACCCCAAAGAATATTATTGAGGAGGTTCAAAATTATGTCAGAAGATTTTG
>CADCRB010000217.1 GCA_902803745.1 uncultured Lachnospiraceae bacterium | reverse complement strand
TATTGCTGCCTCAAGCTCAGCAGCCGTAAGCCTGAATTCATTTTCCTCCTTCAGGCTTACTATTATCGGAACTCCTCCGGCCAAAATGGTACAGGGTACATATGACACATAAGAGGGCTCTGGGATTATTACCTCATCTCCGTCCTCAAGCATCGCCCGAAGTCCTATATCTATTGCCTCAGAGCCTCCCACCGTGATCAAAACTTCCGAAGCCGGATCATATGATATCCCATAATGACTTCCGGTAAATCTGCATATCTCAGTTCTAAGCTCCATAAGGCCGGAATTAGAAGTATAAAATGTCTTCCCTCTTTCAAGTGAATATATACCTTCATCCCTTATATGCCAAGGAGTATCAAAATCCGGTTCACCCACTCCCAGAGAAATGGCATCAGGCATCTCGCTAACAATATCAAAGAATTTCCTGATACCGGAAGACCTCATCTCCGAAACCTTTTTTGCAACAGGTTCCCTCATGGTGTCACCAACATCCTTCCATCCTCATGTTTCCTCGCCAGCACCGTTCCGTTGAGCTTATATTTTCTCATAATGAAATGTGTGGCGCATGACAGTACTGACTCCAGAGCTGACAGCTTGTTAGTCACAAACTGGGATACCTCCTTCAGTGATCTTCCCTCCATTATTACCATCAGATCGAAGCCGCCTGAGATAAGATAGACACTGTCCACTTCAGGATATTTGTATATCCTTTCCGCAATAGAATCAAACCCCTGTCCTCTTTGAGGAGTCACTCTGACTTCGATAAGTGCCGTAACCCTCTCATCATCAGTTTTATCCCAGTCTATCAGAGTCTGATAGCCACAGATGATACCCTCGCTCTCCATATCTGACATCGCATTGGCTATATCTGCAGCATCAAGTCCGAGTCTCACGGCAAGCTCATTTAGATCCACACGGCCGTCATGCTCAATGGACTTAAGTATGCTCATCCTCATTTCTTTTATATCTTTTTCACTCATTGATCCTACTCCTCTCCTCTATAAACCAGAGTTTATATCTGATACAGTCAGCCCGGATGCTATTTCCCCCGAAAGAAAGCTGTATCTGTCTCCGTTTATCAGCCTGCATACTCTTTCCTTTGTCAGATATCCGATGACAGTCAGATCCTTTCTGAGATGATATTCCGAAAGAGGATGCGATACATAGATGATAAGTTCTGTCGGGATTACATAGGGATTCGTATCCTCCCTGTTGCACCTGTCAATATATGACTGATCAAAGGGTATCCGCCTTACATCAACGATCAGACCCAGATCTGTCTCCAGAGACAGTCTCCACAGGCTTTCATATATGCCGTTCTCTGCACATATGTGCCCCGCCGTTTTCTCCGGCTCTTTTCCCATAATGATAAGATCTCCATCCCTGATCTCGTCATTATAAACTCCTCTGTATTCTTCCGGCTCTACCCTTTCCCTCATCCGATAGTTCTTAATCCGGAGGATTCTCCACCGTTGTCTGCTCCGTCTCCGGACTCTCGGTTGCCTGTGCAAGCGCTGCAAGAGCCTCTGCCGTAAGTGCTTCGGTTGTAGCCGCCGGTACTGCAGTCACCTGCCCGGATGCCACAGCCTGACAGTAATCCATATCCTGTGTTGCTATGGCTGCCTGCAGTATAGCCTTTACATTCGGATCATCAGTCGCAGTTCCGACTGTCAAAGTAGCAGGCACTGCCTGATATGTACTTGAATTTACCCTCTTTCTTTCGGTCTCCACTCCGTCAACCTTGACGATCTTATAAAGCTCTGATCTGTACCCGATATGAGCGCTCTGCTTTCTGGTAGATCCGGCAGGAAGCGTACTGTCTGCCACGACATTTGCACCCTGTGGCTCTATCTCCTCAAGATCCACACTCTCAAATTCAAGAGTTCTGTTTGACGGCCTTGTCTCAACTCCGTAGATCGTAAAAGTGATCGTCTTGTCAGGAGTGGTATATCCATCGATATATATAGGAGTCTGCATATTGTTGGTAAACTTGAAATCCTTTATTCCCTCTGCTATTGCAGCGTCTCCTGAATGATCTACATAATTGACCACCATTGAATGGTTATATCTCTCATCTACCTGGAGCTCCGCTCTAAGCACTGCCTGATAAAGAGTTGTGGAAACCTGACATATACCGCCTCCGAAGGATTCTACTACCTTTCCATTCAGATAACTTCCGGCCAGAGCGTATCCGTTCTCTTCCGTCATAGGACTTATCGTCTGTGATACGGAGATCTGCTCTCCGGGATACAGCAGCTTGCCGTTCAGAAGCCTGCATCCATTGGCAACATTTGTACATCTGTCTTTTCCTGAGCTGTAATACCTTGTGGTAAACTGTCCAAGTATGTCAGTAAGACTGCTGAGTGTTTCGGTATCCCCTTTAGGCTTTACCACCTTGATCACAAGATCCGTGCTGACTGGTTCGCCGGTTAGTCCTGATTTTAATAAGGATTCTATCTTTGATACTGATTCATCCACATCCACAGACTGCCCGTCACGTCCGGGCGTTATCTCAAAGCTCCCGTTGCTCCTCTTCATAAGCGCATCCTGAGCGCTCACGTCATACTTTGTGCATTCCGAACTTATGATATTCTTGATCTTTTGTGTATCAACACCGAGCTCTATATTATATATTTTATTTGTCCTTTTCAGATCCGATATATCCTTAAAGCGCTTTATGATATTGCCGCTTTGTCCCAGTCCAAGCGCCTCATTTATTATTTCTGTATTCTTCCAGTAAAGTCCCAGGGATGACAGCGGAACCGTGACCTTGTTGCCCGATACACAATTCAGCGTCAACTCGGTCTTACCAAGCTTTGAAATATAATTATTAACAGCCGTAG
>CADCRB010000216.1 GCA_902803745.1 uncultured Lachnospiraceae bacterium | reverse complement strand
GGCTTTGCAGAATGGACCATAGGGGGATCGAACCCCTGACCTCCAGATTGCGAACCTGGCGCTCTCCCAGCTGAGCTAATAGCCCGTCTCTTCAGTTCGTTAAATATAACATCTTTCCGTCCTTAAATCAAACACAAACCCTTTATCTGCTTGAAAACAAAAGGTTATTGGAGTATGATTGTGCGCGTTCAGTCATTACATTTTTTCAGTCAGACCTGTCTGACTGCATAATAATAAGTAGGATGCTTTTTAATTCAATAGATTTCTTAATATTTTTTCCTGTAGTAGTGCTGGTATACTTTATCCTCCCCAAGAAGATAAAGTATATCTGGTTACTCATAGCATCCTACTATTTCTATATGGGCTGGAATGCAAAATATGCACTTCTGCTGTTTTTCTCTACCGCGGTAACATATTTAAGCGGCGTAGCCATGGACGCGGCCGATCACGGCTTCCCGCGGCAAAACCCACAACGTGCCGAAGGCAAAACTCCCGAAAAAAAAGCCCAGGGATCACGTCAAAAAAAAATAATAGTAGCGATAAGCTTCATACTTAATCTGAGCATCCTCTTTGTGTTCAAATACCTTGATTTTGCCACTGACCTGCTTACATTTATATTCGGAAAGGCGGGCATAGCTCTGACTGTCCCGCGCTTTGACATCCTGCTTCCCGTAGGCATTTCCTTCTATACCTTTCAGGCCCTGAGCTATACTATGGATGTCTACAGGGGTGAGATATATGCGGAAAGGAACTTCCTCCGCTATGCGCTTTATGTCTCATTCTTTCCCCAGCTGGTGGCTGGTCCTATAGAACGCTCGAAGAATCTTCTTAAACAGCTGGCTGTACCCCAGAAGTTTGATTATGTAAGAGCCAGAGACGGCATCTATCTCATGCTCTGGGGATACTTCCTTAAAATAGTGATGGCCGACCGCATTGCTGTCGTTGTAGACAGAATATACGACGGATATGAGATCTACCCCGGCTGGTTTCTCGTAGCCGGTACTGTACTCTTTGCCTTCCAGGTATACTGCGACTTCGCCGGATACTCAACCATTGCGATAGGAGCTGCTAAGATTCTCGGAATAGATCTTATGGAAAACTTCAATGCCCCCTATACTTCAATGAGCATAGCGGAGCTATGGAGAAGATGGCACATATCGCTGACCACCTGGTTTCGCGACTACCTTTATTTCCCTCTGGGAGGGAGCCGGAAGGGACGACTTCGCAAAGACATAAATATCATGATAGTCTTTCTTGTGAGTGGACTTTGGCATGGCGCAGGAATGCACTATGTTGCCTGGGGCGGTATCAACGGGCTCTATCAGGTCATAGGAGAAAGACTGAAACCGGTAAGAGCACGTATCGCGACTGCCCTGCACGTTAAGACAGATGTCCTCACCTTCAAGCTTTACAAGGTCGCGGCCACATTTTTACTGACCCTTTTTTCGGACATCTTTTTCAGGGCAAATAATATGGTTGCTGCAGGCGCGATCATTACCTCGATATTTACTACGCACAATCCCTGGATACTCTTTGACGGCTCCTTATATACCCTCGGACTCGGCCCGACAGAATTCCGGTTTATGCTGCTCAGCATAGGAGTTCTTATTTTCGCTGACATATGCAAGAGGAAGGGGATATGCATAAGGGAGATCATAGGAAAGCAGGGCTACGTATTCCGCGCCATGTTTTTTGTTTTTGCTGTTGTCTTTCTGCTGACCTTCGGTATATGGGGTCCCGGATATGACGCAAAGAACTTTGTATATTTTCAATTTTAGTGATAAAGCCCGGTCATCAAGGAAGCGCATACAGGCAGGCTTGCCTGCATGGATGCGATGCCTTGTATGACGCTAACATAAACGAGGAAGAAGGGCGACAGCCCATAAAATGAACAAACGAACAACAAAAATAATCTTCATACGTATCGCAGGCGTCCTCATCGCTATATTATTCCTCGCGGGGGCTTTATCTTCCTGCACCTCTCTTTTGGAAAGAAAGGACAGCCAGGAGAAATATGAAAAATTCTTTGAACACGCCTCCGATATGGATGTTCTCTTCTTCGGAACAAGCCATGTATTAAATTCCATCTTTCCAATGGAACTCTGGCATGATTACGGCATCACCTCCTACAATCTCGGAGGACACGCCAATCAGATACCTACCTCATATTGGGTAATGATGAATTCCCTCGACTATGCTTCACCTAAGGTTGTGGTCATAGACTGCTACTCCCTCGCCAGCAATCTTAAGGTATTTGATGATTTCGAATATGTGCATTTATCCTTTGATGCTTTTCCGCTGACCGTTACAAAGCTTAAAGCCGTCGCGGATCTCCTCTTCAATCCAGGAAATGACAACAGCGCAGGAGTAACAGGTGAAAACGGCACCAAAGAAAAGCATACAAGGATCGGCCTTCTCTGGGACTATTCCGTCTATCATTCAAGATGGAGTGATATCACGCAGCGTGATTTCGAACCTGAGATCTCGAAGGAATACGGAGCCGAAGCCAGGATACAGATAGCTGAGCCCTCGCACATGGCAGAGAATCCCGGTACCACACTTAAAGAAATGACCGTTGGAAGAGCATATCTTGAGCTTATGATCGAGGAATGCAAAAGCCGCGGTATAGAAGTTCTTCTCACCTATATACCCTATCCTGTGACAGGAGAGAGCACCTGGATCGATATCAATACGGTTTATGAGATAGCTGGGCAGCATGACGTTAAATACCTTGATTATCTCGCGCTTGATGTAGTGGACTATGAGACTGACTGTTACGATCCCGCATCTCATCTCAATCCCTCCGGCGCCTTCAAGGTCACGGATTATATGGGAAGATACCTGACGGAAAACTACGATCTGTCTGATCATAGGGGAGATGCGGGCTATGCATACTGGGATACAGACTATGATCTTTACACCGGAATGAAGGATGAAAGGCTGGCGCAGTGCAATGATCTGAACACCTATCTGATGCTTCTGCAGGACAAAAGATACGGTCTTATGATGGAAATAGAAGACAGAGAAATTCTTGAAGATGAGACCACATTGAGACTGCTTAAAAATAAAGGCGCGGATATTTCCAAGATCAATGACGGCACAGAATACATTTTTATTTCCGACAGTGAATGCCGCATATCAGCGGATCCCGACGGTCTGTCTTCTGATGCCGGATCAGACGGCAATATGGATATCAGGGAAGAAGACTCCGACGAAAACGGTATCATCGTAAATGTCTTTGAAAACGGCGATGAAGATCATATAATTGATACATCAGTATTTGCGATCCACAGAACTGATTATGACGCTGAAGGACAGACATTAAGGACAAGTAAAGCTACCCGTAATCAGGGTAAGAATGAAAAAGATAATGAGGGGAATATAAATGATCAGGAGAATCGATCTGAGCAGAAACTACAATAACCATAAAGAAGAGTATCTGAAAGCAATAGGGGAAGTATGCAGTGAAACAGCTTTTTCCGGTGGAAAATATGCCGATCTCTTTGACCGGGAGTTCGCTGACTATCTTGGTGTCAAAGGAGTCTCCGGAGTTAATAACGGAACCTCAGCCCTTCATCTTGCAATGCTATGTCTCGGCATCGGAAAGGATGATGAAGTTATCGTCCCGGCTAATACCTATATAGCTACAGCCTGGGGAGTTTCCTATACCGGAGCCAGGCCCGTCTTTGCCGACTGCACCGGAGATACCTGGGAGATAGATCCCGCAGATATCGAAAAAAAGATCACATCCCGCACAAAAGCAGTGATAGGTGTACATCTTTACGGACAGCCTTTTGACTATGATGCTGTGCATGAGATCACAAAAAAACATGGTCTGTTCCTCGTAGAGGACTGCGCACAGTCAGCGGGAGCTGAGTACAACGGCAAAAAAACAGGTTCTCTCTGCGACATAGGATGCTTCAGCTTTTATCCCGGAAAAAATCTCTATGCCTTTGGAGAAGGCGGAGCCGTATCCAGCAGCAACCCTGACTATATTGATATGGTCAATGTATATAAAAACCAGGGCTGCCGAACAAGGTATTATCATGAAGTCATAGGATATAACATGCGGCTTGAGGGCATACAGGGCGCAGTTCTTTCGGTAGGTCTTAAGTATCTGGATGAATGGAACAGAACAAGGTCAGAAAAAGGCAGAAGGTATGATTCTGAAATAATCAATCCTCTCATTAAAAAACAGACACATCCCGGTAATACAAAGCCTGTCTATCATCTCTATGAGATACAGGTACCTGATCCCGAACAGTTCATAGAATATATGAAAGGAAACGGCATCGAATGCCAGCGCCACTATCCTGTACCCTGTCATCTGCAGGAAGCATATAAGGACCTTGGTTACAGACCGGGGGATTGTCCCAACGCCGAAGAGCTTGCATCACACTGCGTAACGCTTCCGATGTACCCGGAGCTTACAGATGAAGAAGCAGACTTTGTGATCGAAAAGTGCAACGCATACGGAAGAGGCTGATTCAATCCATAGGAATATTGATCTCCCACGATTCTCTGTAGTCCCGGAGCATACGAACCCTGCCATCCCGACAGGCGATGATCTGGGGAAGAGTTCTGCTTAAAAACAGACCGATAGCCTCTGTCACTGAATAAGCACCTATATTTTTGAACACCAGTATATCTCCGGGCTTAGGGTCATTAAGCGGGAGCGCACGGACAAGGATATCATTTATCGTACATAAAGAGCCGCATACGGTCCACTTTTCGTCCTCGGAATCTCCTGCGCATTCGCCGTTACGGTAATGCGTGATCAGCGGGATCTTCATCCCCATCATCTGACCGTAATAATTAACGTGATTTATCCCCCCGTCAACGATACACCAGTTTGTGTCACCGGTTTTCTTAACATCACGGACAGAGGTAAGATAATATCCACAGCTGCTTGCAAGGAACCGTCCCATTTCAACGGACAGTCTGCATGTTTTCCCGGCCTCCGTCAGATCATCAGCTATCTCTTTAAGCGGTAATAGAGTATCCGAAAAGTCCTCATCGGTAAAATACGGAAACGGAAGACCAGGTCCGTATTCCAGCATCGGAAGCTCGATTCCATACTTTTCCCTCAGGTTACCCATAAACTCCGAAAGCATCTTAAGCTCCTCTCGCTGTTTACTGAGCTTATGCCTTCCGGTGCCGGCAAAATAATGAAGGCCAGCTATGTTCACCCGGTCATCTCTGTCGGCAAGAATCCTTTCAACAGAGTCCGCAGACATTCCGAACTGATTTCCGGAGGAAAGCCTCAATATGACGTCAGTTCTCACTTCTGATCTTACCGCGCTCTCATGGATAAGCTCATATTGCATTTCCGATTCAGCAGTGATGATAGCAGCGCCGTAGCGGAGCGCTTCATTGATATCCTCTGCCCCTTTTTGCAATCCGGAATAAATGATCTTTTCAGGCGGGACCTTTAGCGCTGTGCAGATCGAAAGCTCCCCGGGACTGCACACCTCAAGATAATCTACCTCAGGCAGCAGGGCTGGTATCAGAAAAGGATTTGCTTTTATCGAGTAGCATAAAGATATCTCC
Source organism: uncultured Lachnospiraceae bacterium (assembly GCA_902803745.1). Lineage (GTDB taxonomy): Bacteria > Bacillota > Clostridia > Lachnospirales > Lachnospiraceae > NK4A144. Next base: position 268 of record CADCRB010000216.1, on the reverse strand, counting down.
CCCAGAATATCCCGGATCATTTCAGATCTCCGGATGACCTCGTTCTCATCAAATACGAAAGCCGGTGTAGAATAATTACTTAATATCTCATGTAAGCAATCCGTCAAAGCCTCTCCCCCCTTAACTTTCATTTATATTCCCGGCTTTATCCCCTGCCTTATTCTGCAGGATAAAAACGATGGACAGCATTAATGCAAGATACCCCGTAAGATAAAATGAGAGATAATACATCGTCCACGTCGCCGGAGCCACAAGAAAAACTATCGGT
>CADCRB010000215.1 GCA_902803745.1 uncultured Lachnospiraceae bacterium | reverse complement strand
TCTTAATTTTGTTATATGTTTTGTCTCGGCCGGACTGGTATCAACGTCCACCACATGCCCGGTCTCTTCATTAACAAGCTTTACTTTGATAGCCTGATCTGACGGATTTCCCATATTATATCTTGGAATATATATATGGGCATCTATTTCGACCCTGCTTCCGGACCATCTTAACTCGTCAACCCAGACTTTTCTCCTCGTGCGCGAAAACTCGTCAGTGACGTCCCTGTTTTCTATTCTGAATAATTCTTCCGGAAGCTCCGCGCAGAGCCTGCCGTCTTTCTCAATTACAGGAGCTTTGTCATAGGAATCCCTGCCATAAGCCAGTGTCTGTCTCAGGCCCTCAAGATCTCCATTGTTTATATAATAGTATTTCTGTAAATCCAATACAGACGCGGAGTCCACCACATCTTTATCTATATTGCTGTCAATAAAGGTCCTGACCTCATCCATTATCTGCAGCGCTCTGTCATCTGTAACATGCTCCACTGAGTCGATGATCAGGTTCATGTCTGTCTGAAGGATCTTTTTCTGAGTGTCTTTCTTAAGGCCTTCAGGAATATCTCTATTGCAGAAATCTTCTATAAGCCACCTTATGGCTGCAAATCTGTCCCTTATGTTTTCTTCAGAATAGAACCTTTGAGTTATTGATTCATTTCCCGGAGTCGATCTCTTTCGCCATAAATATCCGATCTCGGAAACCATGACTGCCCGCTCGCATTTCTGGTGCATATCGGCATTTACATAAATATCTTCATATACTACTCCCTCCGGGAACAGTATATTGTTATCAATGTAAAACTGTCTGTCGATCAATTTATTCCAGCTCGTTGAATCATAAATCAGACTATGTGTCTCTGTAATGTGAGTACAAGGCTTATATTCTCTGAAGACGTTATCATGCAGCTCTGAAGGATATTTGCCGTTCTGATCAAATCTGGCGGCACTGCAAATGCACATCTCCGCATTGTAATGCTCTGCCGCTTTCATCATTCTCGCGTAGATTCCCGCACGCAGCATATCGTCAGCATCAAGAAATGCTATATACTTGCCTTTTGCAAACTTGACTCCCAGATTTCTCGCAGCGCTCGGTCCCTTTTTATCTTCATGGTAAAGACTTATATTTTTATGCTTACTCATAAATGTCTTTACGATTTCGGCAGATCTGTCAGTCGAACCGTCATCTACCATTATTATCTCAGTCTTTACGCCTTCCTGCGCGATAACCGAGTCAAGACACTCTTCTATATAATCTTCAACATTATAGAAAGGAATTATTACGGAGATATCAGGAGCGGTATCTCCCATTAACTTGTTAATTATATTTTTCATTATTTCTTCAGTTCATATCAGCCCGTTGCATTATTGGAGCAATCGTCAGGAAAAACAGACAAGGGATCACCCTCATAAAAGGCAGTGTTGATATCTCTAACATTGCATATACTGAATATGCGCCTATTATCATTATCAGAAAAGCATCTTTTGGCTTGTCGTATCTTCGCGAAAAAAGCATTTTCAGTCCGAGGATCCCTGTCGCGATATAAAAAATCACATAGATCCCTCCGACCAGATAACCGCAGCGGTACAAATATTCTATGATATTATTGTGAGCTCTTGTTTCGGCCTCCCATTTAAGATCATCCCTGATATCCGCGAATGGTCTGCCTAAAAGGGTCGTATTGCTCAGATATATTATCCAGACGTCTATCCTTCCGGAGCTGTATGAGTTTATGCCGCCTGAAGTATTGATCCTTTCGGTGATCGTATTTAACACGTCTGATTCCGCTGATGGCTCCTGCTCTGTTTGGGACGCGCTTTCCGCGTCAGTTTGTTCCGTAGTTTCTTCGACCGGATTCACAGCGCTGATCGCATTATAATGGATATCTTTTAATTCTATTCCGGCATATGTGGTAACAGATGCTGCCAGTATCATTACTGCTATAAATGGTATGGCTCTTTTTTTCAGCATGCTGCCGCAGCGTATCATTCTAAACAGAATAACAAAACAAGTTATCCCGCACCCAAGCACGGTTAACAATGCAGTTCTCGAAACAGATAATAAAGTATACGACAGCCCGATACCTATTCCGGCAGATGATATAAGTACTGCAAGCCAGTTATTATTCAGCTGGAGGAGGAGATAAGAAGAACCTATCATGACCACCACACCCATCATGCCCAGGAAGTTCGCATTAGTCTTGAAACCCGTTACTCTACCGTATGCTATTACCAGTTCACCTTTGCTTGCCAGATAAAAGCAGTAAAGAAAACTGATAATACCGGAGATCAGAATCCCTGCAGCTATCATTTTATACAGAGTGTCATGGTCTCCCCTGCTGTTCCAGATGAAGTACAGCGCAGGGAAAAGGAAGATCAAATCAAGAGCATACATAACGTATCCGTCTCCGACCTTATGCAGCTGCCCAATTATTAATATCCCCACTCCAAACAAGACCATAGG
>CADCRB010000214.1 GCA_902803745.1 uncultured Lachnospiraceae bacterium | reverse complement strand
TGATGGTATGGAAACATGGTTTTCATCCACTCCGCGGTCAGAAAGTATAATGATATTGAAGCCCTCGGCAGCCGCCCTGTCCACTGCAATGTTCAGCTGCTCAAGTGCTTTTTCGAGCGATGTATTCTTGTAATATAGCAGCGATACGGTCCTTGCCCTGTAGCCGGGTCTGTCAAGCGCCTTTATCTTAATGAGATCAACACCTGTCAGTATCGGGTGATTAACTTCCAGCACTGCACAGTTTGTACTCTTTTCATTAAGGAGATCACCGTCTGATCCGATATATACTGTCGTATCAGTCACTATCTTTTCCCTCAGGGAATCTATGGGAGGATTGGTGACCTGAGCGAAAAGCTGCTTGAAATAATTGAATAAAAGCTGATGATCTTCTGAAAGGACAGCAAGCGGCACATCATGTCCCATTGACACCGTAGGCTCTACCGCATTTTCAGCCATAGGCAGGATCTGCTTCATCACATCCTCATAGGTATAGCCAAAAGCCTTATAGAGTTTGTCTCTCGTCTCCTGGTCATGCGTTTCTATCTTTTTATTGGGGATGGGAAGCTTTGAAAGATGCAGGAGATTATTGTCGATCCATTCTCCGTAAGGCATCCTTTCAGCATAGGTCTTCTTGCACTCCTCATCTGATATGATCCTCTTCTGCTTCGTATCGACCAGCAGCATCTTGCCCGGTTCCAGTCTCGATTTTTTAACTATATGTGATGGCTCTATATCAAGCACTCCTACCTCTGAGGAAAGAATTAGTCTTCCGTCATCAGTCACATAGTATCTGGAAGGTCTCAGACCGTTCCTGTCCAATGTAGCGCCCAGCACCTCACCGTCCGAGAAGATGATAGCCGCAGGTCCGTCCCATGGCTCCATCATGGTCGCATAATAATGATAGAAATCCTTCTTGCTGCGATCCATATATTCATCATGCTTCCAGGGCTCGGGGATCGTCATCATCATGGCAAGCGGAAGATCTATCCCGTTCATATAGAGAAATTCAAGTGTATTGTCCAGCATCGCTGAGTCAGAGCCGGATGAAGATATGACAGGATAGATCTTATCGATATCATCATGCAAAAGACCCGGCCGCATCGTCTCTTCCCTCGCCAGCATCCTGTCAGCATTTCCGCGTATCGTATTGATCTCGCCATTGTGGGCTATCATGCGATAGGGATGGGCACGGTTCCATGAAGGCGTGGTATTGGTGGAAAATCTGGAATGGACTATGGCTATGGCAGTCTCATGATCCGGATCCTTGAGATCCTCATAAAACTCCCTGAGCTGTCCCACCAGAAACATACCCTTATATACTATAGTCCTTGAAGAAAGCGAGCAGATATAAGTATCCTCTGATGACTGCTCAAATTCTCTCCTTACCACATACAGTCTCCGGTCAAAATCAACGCCCCTGGCTACATTATCGGGCCTTCCTATCACACACTGCTCTATAGCCGGCATACAGTCCACAGCTGTTTTCCCGAGTATATCAGGCTTTATGGGAACTTTGCGCCATCCGAGGAATTTCATTCCTTCTTTCTCAGCTATGAGCTGTATCATCCTTTTGGCAAAGGTCCGCTTCATGCTGTCTGACGGAAGGAAAAACATCCCTATGCCGTAGTCTCCCTCATTTCCTGCTTCAATGCCTGCATCAGTAAGGACTTTGGAAAAGAATTTATGCGAGATCTGAAGCAGTATGCCTACACCGTCACCGACCTTCCCCGTAGCATCCTTGCCTGCACGGTGCTCAAGCTTTTCCACTATTGAGAGAGCATCACTCAGTACCTTTCTGTCCTTATGCCCGTCTATATTGACTATTGTCCCTATACCGCAGGCATCATGTTCAATGATATTATTATAATATTTATTCATCCTGGCACCTTATCCTTTTCAATGTGTCGTACCGGCACTTATTGTTTCTCCCGATTTCCCATAGTTTGACAAAACCCTGGCAGAAGGATCATTTACGTTGCAGCCCTCCCAGTCCCTGTTTGGCATCCAGAAATCCTTTATCATCTGTGCATTTCCGGGATAGTATTCCTCAAAGATATCCCTGTAGAGAAGACTCTCCTTAGTAAAGGGTGTGCAGTATGGATACTTTGAAGAAGCTGCTCTAAGCTCACTGTCGGTGTATTTTGTTTCCGCATATTCCTTCAGATCATCCACAAGTGAATGCCCCACTGCATCCGAAAAGGCAGCCTTGTCTCTCCAGAGTATCCCGTCGGGAAGAATCCGATCTTTTTCAAAGGCATGCCGTAACAGATATTTGCCGCAGCCATAGGTATTCATCTTTATTGCAGGATCTATGCTCATCACATATTTCACAAACTCCGTATCTCCGAAGGGTACTCTTGCTTCAAGTGAATTGACCGATATGCTCCTGTCTGCCCTCAGCACATCATACATATGTATCTCATCTATGCGTTTCTTTGACTCAGCCTGAAAAGCTGCGGGATCCGGAGCAAAGTCCGTATATTTATATCCGAAGAGCTCATCAGATATCTCACCCGTAAGAAGAACTCTCACGTCAGTATTTTCATGTATCGCCCTGCAGCAAAGATACATTCCCATAGATGCTCTTATCGTCGTGATATCCCAGGTGCCAAGAAGCCTTATTAATGCAGGCAGCGTATCTATGATCTCGTCACGTGTCATATGATAGGCAATGTGCTCTGCACCGATGTAGTCTGCCGTTTCCTTTGCAAAGCCCAGATCTATCGGATCCTGATCCATACCGATACAAAAGGTCCTTATCTTCTTGCCGAGAAGCTTTGCGGATATGGCGCATACGAGAGAGGAATCAAGACCTCCTGAGAGCAGGAAACCAAGCGGCGCGTCTGCATCAAGTCTTTCTTCCACGGCCTTTATCAGACGGTCTCTTATGCCTTCGCATATATCATCCACATCCCCCGTCCTGTATTCATCCACAGTCGTGAGATCCTCGTACCTTATGAACTCACCGTCTTTATAATAATGTCCCGGAGGAAAAGGTGTGACCCTGTTGCAGAGCTTTATAAGATTTGCAGGCTCCGATGCAAAGGCTATGGCTCCCGAATCTCTTAAGTATCCATAGTACAGCGGTCTGATACCTATGGGATCCCTGGCTGCTATATAGCTGTCATTAGCACCGTCATATATGACCAGTGCAAACTCGGAGCCAAGCATTGGAAACATTTCAAGCCCGTATTCTCTGTACATGGGGATAAGGATCTCGCAGTCGGAATCGCTGAAAAAAGAATATCCCTTCCTTTTAAGCTCCTCCCTCATCTTTCTGAAGCCGTAGATCTCACCGTTACAGACGACCTTATCAAGGCCTAATGAAAAAGGCTGCATCCCGTCAGGAGTAAGGCCCATGATGGCGAGCCTGTGAAAGCACATATAGCCCGATGCGGTCTCTTCTATCCTGCTGTCGTCGGGTCCTCTTGATATCGTCTCATTAAAGCTTTCCCTGAAATCACTGATGCTAAGGCTCTTGTCTGTCAGTGTCATTATCGAACACATAGTGTTATCTCCTGTCTTTTGGCTTTTAAAGGTGTCGAGGGACGAACCTTCTGCCACGTTTTTGAATTTAAAACGAGAAAAAGCGCCCGGGAAATCCCGAGCGCCTTTGCTCTGATGCAATGATTTTAATACCCTGTATATAATTTTGCAACAGTTTTTTTATTCAGATCTCCGAACGCTGCGATTCAGCACATCGCCAATGCGCCGGATTGTAACCTCCGGACTCTGATCATTCAGCATCTATGGTTGATACACCGAGAGTCATTTCCTCCAGGACATCTAAAAGCATGCGGACAGTATCAAGAGATGTAAGCATTGCCACGTTGTGATCCGCGGCACAGTGTCTTATGGCTACGCCGTCTCCGTAATGCACCCCCGAGAGTATCGCTCTTGTATTTATCACATAGCTCACATATCCGGCTCTTATAGACTCCAGTATCTCCTCGCTGCCCTCGCTTGGCTTATGCCTGATCCTGGTGCGTATACCGGCCTCCTTCAGATACTGCCCGGTAAGAGTCGTGGCCTCTATATTAAAGCCCATGTCATAAAACCTTCGCACCAGGGGTATGGTCTCCAGCTTGTCCTCATCAGCTACGCTGACGACCACGGTCCCGTAGTTCTTAAGCTTAAGCCCCGATGCGACCATGGCTTTATATACCGCCCGGTGCAGCTTCTTATCATAGCCTATCGCTTCTCCCGTAGACTTCATCTCCGGAGAAAGATATGCGTCCATGCCATGAAGCTTGGAGAATGAGAATACAGGCACCTTTACATAGTATCTCTCCTTTTCCGCAGGATATACTTCCTCTATCCCCTGCTCCTTAAGGCTTACCCCCAGGCTTACAAGGGTCGCGATATCTGCGAGCTGATATCCTGTAGCCTTCGAAAGAAACGGTACGGTGCGGGAGGATCTCGGGTTCACTTCTATGATATACACATTGTCATTCTCATCCACGATGAACTGTATATTGAAGAGTCCTTTGATACCTATCCCCAGCCCGAGCTTTTCTGCATAATCAAGTATCGTCTTTCTAACCCTGTCTGAAATGCTGTAAGGAGGATATACGCTTATGGAGTCTCCGGAATGAACTCCGGTGCGCTCCACTAGCTCCATGATGCCCGGCACAAATACCTGCACTCCGTCGCATATCGCATCTACTTCGACTTCCTTGCCCTTGATATATTTATCCACGAGTACCGGTTTGTCTTCATTCACCTCTACCGCGCTTTTCAGATATTCTATGAGCTCCTCTTCCTTGCCCACTATCTGCATTGCTCTGCCGCCAAGTACGAAGCTGGGGCGGACCAGCACCGGATATCCGGCTTCCTTCGCAGCTTTAATTCCCTCCTCTATGGATGTGACGGCTCTTCCCTTTGGCTGCGGTATGTGAAGCTCCTCCAGAAGCTTCTCAAAAAGATCCCTGTCCTCGGCCCTGTCTATGGCATCACAGTCAGTTCCGATGATATTTACTCCCCTGTCACGGAGCTTATCTGCAAGATTTATGGCAGTCTGTCCCCCAAGTGTCGCTATGACTCCCTCGGGATGCTCCATCTCGATGACATTCATCACATCCTCTGCGGTAAGCGGTTCGAAGTAGAGCTTATCAGAGCATGTATAATCCGTGGATACGGTCTCCGGATTGTTATTTATTATGATGGCTTCATATCCAGCAGACTGTATGGTCTGTACCGCATGCACAGTGGAATAATCAAATTCCACTCCCTGTCCTATACGGATAGGTCCAGCGCCCAGCACTATCATCTTCTTCCTGTCCGATATCAGGGACTCGTTTTCCTCCTCATAGGTGGAATAAAAATACGGAACATAGCTTTCAAATTCAGAAGCACAGGTATCTATCATCTTATATACAGGAAGTATTCCCTTCTCCTGTCTGAAGGAAAAGATCTCTTTTTCAGTGCAATCCCAGAGCACTGCAGCCTCTTTATCCGAAAACCCTGTCCTCTTTGCAGCAAGCAGCTCAGCCTTATCTCCCTTTGAAGCCTTAAGACGCTTCTCCTCTTCGGTTATGTTTCTTATTTTCCTTATGAAGAAAGCATCAATGCCTGTGGCTCCTGTAATCCTCTCTTCGTCCGTATCCCGTCTTAAAAGCTCAGCTATGGCAAATATCCTGTCGTCTGTACCGACACGGATATAATCCAGAAGCTCATCATCCGATATGTTATCAAATCTGGGATCATACAGATGATAATGCCCTGTCTCCAGAGACCTCACAGCCTTCAGCAGGCTTTCCTCAAAGGTCCTCCCGACACTCATCACTTCCCCTGTAGCCTTCATCTGTGTAGAAAGGGAATTGTCAGCATCCGAAAATTTGTCAAAGGGAAACCTCGGCATCTTTGTGACCACATAGTCAAGTGCGGGTTCAAAGGAAGCCGGAGTATTTGCAAGCATTATCTCATCAAGAGTCATTCCTATTCCGATCTTTGCGGAAACTCTCGCAATGGGATAGCCGCTGGCCTTTGAAGCAAGCGCAGAGGATCTGGACACTCTTGGATTCACCTCTATCAGATAATACTGAAAGGAATGCGGATCAAGGGCGAACTGTACATTGCAGCCTCCCTCTATCTGAAGCGCCCGTATGATCTTAAGCGCACTGTCCCGGAGCATATGATATTCTTTATTTGTAAGAGTCTGTGAAGGACATACGACTATGGAATCACCCGTATGTATCCCCACCGGATCAAGGTTTTCCATATTGCAGATCGTGACTGCGGTATCATTTTTGTCACGCATCACCTCGTACTCTATCTCCTTATAGCCCCTGATGCTCTTTTCTATCAGTACCTCTTTTACAGGCGACAGATCGAGGCCGTTTTCCATCAGCGGAATAAACTCCTCCTCATTTTCGGCAAAGCCGCCACCGGTGCCTCCAAGCGTAAATGCAGGTCGCAGGACCACGGGGAAGCCTATCTCTTTTGCAATCTTTAATCCTTCCTCCACGCTGCCTGCTGTCTCAGAGGGAAGCACAGGCTCATTAAGCTCCTCGCAAAGCTCCTTAAACATCTTCCTGTCTTCTGCCCGCTCTATGGAAGCGCTTCCCGTTCCAAGGAGCTCCGTCCGGCACTCGGCAAGTATTCCCTTCTTTTCAAGCTGCATGGCAAGATTAAGCCCTGTCTGGCCCCCTATTCCGGGCAGGATAGCATCAGGTCTTTCATAGCGGATTATCTTGGCAATATATTCCAGTGTCAGAGGCTCCATATATACTTTATCTGCTATTTTCGTATCAGTCATAATGGTTGCGGGATTCGAGTTGCAAAGTACCACCTCATATCCCTCTTCCTTCAGGGCAAGGCAGGCCTGTGTTCCGGCATAATCAAATTCCGCAGCCTGACCTATGACTATGGGGCCGGAGCCTATGACCATTATCTTCTTTATATCTGTTCTCTTAGGCATTTTTTATCTCCTCCCCCGACATCAGCTTAATGAATTCATCAAAAAGGTAAGCGGAATCCTGAGGTCCCGGTGCACTCTCCGGATGGTACTGCACGGAAAAAGCCCTGTCCTTAATACAGCTTACGCCTTCTATCGTATCATCGAGCAGGTTGATATGTGTTATCTCAAGCGGGGTATCTTTAATACTGTCTTTACGGACAGCATATGAATGATTCTGTGATGTGATCTCTATCTTCTGTGTCTTAAGGTTCTTTACGGGATGGTTACCGCCTCTGTGTCCGAACTTCAGCTTGTAGGTCTTTGCACCGTAGGCAAGGGATAATATCTGATGACCGAGACAGATCCCGAATATGGGATACGAGCCGATTAGGCTCTTTACCGTTGCGATCGTCTCCGGTACATCCTCAGGATCTCCCGGACCGTTTGAGATAAAGATTCCATCGGGCTTCAGCATCCTTATATCGTCAGGAGATGTATCATAAGGCACTACAGTCACCCTGCAGCCTCTTTTCACCAGCGACCTTACTATATTCTCCTTCATACCGCAGTCTATCGCCGCCACATGATATCCGGCATCCAGCGGGCTCTCTTCACGTATATTCTTCGTACTGACAAGGGATACGGCGTCATGCTGGATATCACGGGATCCAAGCTGAGCGAGCCCTTCCTCTTTCGATATGTCTGACCGGGTTATGAGCACCTTCATGCTGCCCTTATCCCTTATAGTACGGGCAAGCTTTCTGGTATCTATGCCTGATATACCGGGTATGCCGTACTTCTTCATTACATCCCCCAATGTCGTCTCGCTCCTGAAATTGGAAGGCTCATCATTATACTCTCGCACAATCAGGGCTCCGATCGAGGGGTTATCTGATTCATAATCATCATGTGCCATACCGTAGTTTCCGATCAGCGGATAGGTCATGACCACAGCCTGGTAAGTATAGGATGGATCCGAAAGGATCTCCTGATAGCCTGCCATTGAGGTATTAAAGACTATCTCACATACCCTGTCGTTTTCAGCACCAAAGCCATATCCGAAATACTCCTGCCCGTCTTCCAGTATCAGCTTTCTGTCTGCACTCTTCATTCTTATGCCTGCTTTCCTGAATTTAAAGAAAAAGACGCCCGGTAAAAACCGAGCGCCTTTGCTCAACTTAAAAAATTTTAACTCTAATGATTCTATTTTGCAACCATAAGGGTTTCAGGTATCCGGGACAGGCTATGTTAGATACGGGATCTCGCCTTCGTAATCTGGACAATCCTCCCAACAACCCCCGCCGGAAACCTTTTTCAGCTCCTCCTCCGGTATCTCTATCATGTTATCCTTCAGGATGTCCATGGCTTCCTCTTCACTTTTACAGTTCTTGAGTTTTTCCTTCACGTCCTCCGGAAGCTTTTTGAAAAATTCATTGTTCATAAGTTCGTTGTCCATGATACTCCTCCTTTTTTGGTATTATATAATATCATTCTTCTTCAGCATTCCTTCTGATAAGGATTAT
>CADCRB010000213.1 GCA_902803745.1 uncultured Lachnospiraceae bacterium | reverse complement strand
GACCGGTATACGGTCAAGAGGCGCATCAACTATGACGGTCTGCCCGCCCTCGTATTTTTTATTGTCCCATATATCGTACCACACTGACCCGGCAGGCAGATAGCATTCCCAGGTTTTGTCCCTTTCAAGCTCCGCACTTCCAGCCTCATAATACATAGGCTCTGTCACAGGACATACCAGCAGATTTTTCCCAAACATAAATTCATCTGACCTTTCCATGGCCTTCTCATCATCCGGAAAATCAAACAAAAGACTTCTCATCATAGTACCGGCCTCAAGTCTTACAGCTCCTGCCAGCGAATAAATATAAGGCATAAGAGTATATCTGAGCCTTATTGCCTTTGCTATGGCATCATAAAAAGGATCTCCTTCCCTGCCGAAATTCCAGATCTCACGGGGTGTATCGGTACCGTGCGAACGGAACATGGGGAGAAAGACTCCCATCTGAAGCCATCTGACATAGAGCTCGCAGTAGCCCTTGTCCTTTACTCCCTCATCATATATTCCATGCCAGAACCACTTGGGAGTAGGATCATTATTGCATCCGCAGCCTCTGTTTTTCCATTCCTTCCCGACGGTAAAGAATCCTCCGATATCCAGTGTCCAGTATGGATAGCCGGACAGTCCCATATTGAGCCCCTCAGTGATCTGACGCCTCAGGGTATCCCAGGAGGCGCAGGTATCTCCCGACCAGAGCATGGCGGCATATTTCTGTCCTGATGCATAGCCGGAACGGGTAAGATTCAGTACTCTCTTTTTCTCTGTAGTCTTTCTCTGATTCTCAAATATCCCTTTTGCATGCATAAGCGCATAGGCATTTGCTTTCTCCGGCGGCAGATATTTCTTATGTTCATCTCCCACTATCTGATAACGCTTCCAGGGCTCCCGCTTTATCTCCCCACCCCAGTCAGGTCCTGAGAAAGGCTCAGTGGAGTCGCACCAGAAGGAGTCAAATCCATTCTCAAAAAGCCCCTCCTTCACCTGCTTCCAGTAGACTTCTCTTGCCTTATCGTCAAAGGCATCATAGGTTGCCAGATCATTGAGCAGCTGACCCTTTGACATAAATTCATCATAGTTTTCAGTCCCGGAATTCATATTCGGCCAGACAGAGACCATCGTATGCACGTTCATCCCGTGCAGCTTTTCAGCGCATTCCTTCATGTCGCCGTAACGCTCAGGATCCAGGATCTTATTGCCCCATTTATCCTTCTCCCAGGTATTCCAGTCCTGCACCACGCAGTCAATGGGTATGCCCAGCTTCCTGTATCTTTCTGCCACCTCTACCAGCTCATCCGCGGTATAATACTGCTCCTTTGACTGCACATAGCCGTAAGCCCACTTGGGAAGCATGGCTGCATCACCGGTCAGGTATCTTAATCCTGCCACGATCTCATCCATACTGTCTCCAGCAATGAAATAGTAGTCAAGGTACGGTATCGCATCAAAGAAAAGATAGGAACCGTTTTCCGTATCGGAAAATGTCATAAGACAGGTACAGTCAAATAAGATCCCATATCCCCTGCTGGATACGAGCACCGGCATAGGTATACGCATATTATGCTGATAGAGATACTGCACATGTCCCCGGTAATCATAGATCCCCTCTTCTGCCTGACCCAGTCCGTGGATCTGCTCGTCATCTGCAAAACAGAAATGCAGTCTTCCCTGAAAAGCCTCGTGGTCCCTGACCTCCTTCAGGTTTCTTATGAAATTCCTCTCTCCGTCAACTGTCTTTACCCTGTCTATTACAGGAGCCTCATCACCTGTGGTATATTTCATGACGGGTATACGGATGAATTCCTTTATCCCTTCCTGCAATAGCGTGCTTCCGTCCGAAGTTCTGCTCCATTTGATATGAAGATCATCCCCTGATACCTCAGCCGATATTATCCCTCCGCTTACAATTGCCGAGTCTTCGTTCGTTTCAAGCGCGATGTCGATGCTCTCATCTATCCTGCCGGCCCGATCATCAGTTATGATCGATCTTACAGCGCTCAGCTCCCCTTTCCCGTATCGACAATGAATAATGCTGCTGCTGATATAGGATAATTCCAGCCTCTCATCCTCTTTATCAATATATACTTTTCTGCCTTTCTCGGTTGCCTTCATATGATCCCTCCTGAATCTTTATTATCAAGCTGTTCTGTCAATCCTTATTTCCGGTCTTTCTTCCCGGCAAAGGTCCTATATGTTTTTTGTACAGCCTGTAAAAGTTTGACATGTTTCTGAACCCGCATTCCATGGCTATGGACGAGACCGACCGGTCAGTGGTCAGAAAAAGCTCCTGGACGCGTTTTAAGCGGAGCATTGTAAGATACTCCGAAAAGCCTCTGTTTGTCACGTTTTTGAAATAACTGCTGAAGTAATTCGGGCTCATATAAGCAAGCGCTGCCACCTCTTCAAGAGTGACAGGATCTGTAAAGTGCGAATTGATATAATAGATCGCCTGCTCCAGCCTTTTCATGGACCTTTTCTTTTCGTTAAGGCTCATATCCGGGACAGCGCCATCCTTTTCATAATGACGTATGAGAAGGGTTGACAGTCTCATAATATCTGCTTTTATCATCCCTTCATAGCCCTTTTCCCGCCTCCTCGACTCTCCTGCGATATCCTCCATGATAGCGTGCATATCGGATGTCCTCTCATCTGTAGAAGAAATGAGATTTTTAAAATGGCTTCCCAGATATAAGAACGGCTTCATATACTCATCATCAAAGGAGGATCCGGGACCGGACAGAACCTCAGGAGCAAAAGTCAGCACGAGCACCTCCATCGAACGCTCGGTCACAACCCATCCATGCGGCTCCACCTGATTAAAGATAATGATATCTCCCGGCTCCACATCATATTTATTCCCGTTAATAAAATAGCTTCCGAAACCGGACTGCACATAGGTGATCTCACAGAAATCATGATAATGGAAACGCTCCGGAGCATTGTCCTGCTCCATGAGCGTCAGTTTCCTGATAAGCACCGGAAACTCTTCCGGCAGCTTTGTTGTGTCCTTGCAAATGACCATAAAAACGCCTCCGAATGATAATTGTACCATTGGAGGCGCTTTGTTTACAATTTGCGAAACTGCGCTCCGGCCTAACCCTCGAGCACCTTATATCCCATATACCTCGACAGCTCCTTCAGCTCCTTCGAATAGTCACCGAAGATGAGCACCTGATGATGCCCGAAGCCAGCGAGATTGTGCATATATGTCCTTGCATCATCCATCTGGATATAGTAATAAGGACTGCAGTAAACATCATCATATTCCGTACGTATTACCTCGCCGGTCTTGATGCAGATCGTATCTCCTGCAGGATTGAAACGTCCAAGAGTCACCTTATCCTGCTCGTTTTCAGTAAAGTCTACCTGCAGCTTTCCGCCAAAGCCCTGTCCGGTAAATGCCCAGAGCTTGTAATTTAAAGGCTTTGTCCCATAGCCGTTCATCTGGAGCGCCGGTACTGCATGGTGTATACGGAGCAGCTCATCCGTCTCATGGTTCGGATTGCCCATAAAGCAGGGACGGTTAGCAGTATACTGCATGATGCACATTGCCATCAGCGCATTCAGATCCTCTTCGCAGCCACTGGGTATACCCTCATCCTTCATTATGGAATGACACATGCAAGGCGTAAACTTCCTGTTCTGGGGTATCTCAGAGGTACAGAGCTCGTGACAGGCAGTTGTAAAGGCATTGCACTGATAAACATCCATCATCTTCTTTGCTGCAAGATAATACTTAATGTCATTTATGAACCAGTCGGTATTGACCTTTGTGTCTTTGGAACCATTGATTATCTTATCGGCGATCGGCTTTGCTTCTTCATCCGTGATCTGATCCATATATTTTGTGATCTCATAGAAGGGAAGCTTGATGACCTCAAGACCGTATTTCTGTCTTAATACCTCAGGATCGCGTATAAGGCTCTGAATGCCGAAGGTCGGCTGCGCAGCGGCTGAAAGGCAAAGAACTCTTGTACAGGCTATAGCCTTTCTGACCCAGAGATAATGGAGTATCTCATTTAAGTCCTGCATATCCATGGCCACATAAGCCTCTACGCCAATGCTTCGGCAGTACGCTGCAAAATCAATACCCTCGTTACCGTTCTGCATTACGACTACAGGTTTCTTATATCTTTCAAGCTTCGGTATGCGCCAGCCCATGCAAAGGAATATATCCGCCTTATCCAGATCCTGCTCTATCTCAGCATATTTCTCCTCTGATACCACAAACTTCTCTTCATAGCGGCAGTCTATCATCGGCATAAGCTCTGCCTCGGGGATCACGTTCTTAAGCTCTTCGCCCATCTGTGCGAAATATTTATCCGCAGCGGCAGCCTCAGCCTCCTTTGTCATATCCTCCTTGTGTCCTGCCCTGCAGGGTCCCTCCCAGAAATGTGAATGTACAAGACAGCCTACTATCGGACGTACCACAAGCTTTTCTTCCATTGCCGGTTTCTTCATTTTCTCTTTCCCTCCTGATACAATCTTATTTTCGAAAAACCTTCATTAATGTCATTTTACAATATCACTGTCGCAGTTTCCTCGCTTTTCCTTTTCAAAATGTGTACTTTTTTACTATGGGATGTCAGGGTGACGTTTATTTGCCACCGTCCCCCTTGACAAAGATATTAATTGATTGTATCATCTCGTATATACTATATTTCATATATGCTTAGTAGGATATAAATTATGTGCGAGTTATTTGGATTATCGGGCAGAAAAAATAAAGATATAAGCCGGGAACTTAAAGAGTTTTATTCGCATGCTCCCAAAAACCCGGACGGCTGGGGTTTGTTTTACGCAAACAGCACCTCTGCCTTCTTTGATAAGGAGGATATAAGGGCTGATAAAAGTGATCATCTTAAGCAAATCCTTTCCGGCAGTATCATTGCAAAGGATGCGATAGCACACATCAGACTTGCAACCATAGGCTATGACGAAATGGTAAATACTCATCCCTTCAGGGGATATGATCTTAGCGCGAATGAATGGATATTCGCTCACAACGGT
>CADCRB010000212.1 GCA_902803745.1 uncultured Lachnospiraceae bacterium | reverse complement strand
GTTTGCCACGCCTGCTGTATCAAGCGTACCGCGGATAATGTGGTATCTTGTACCGGGAAGATCCTTTACTCTGCCTCCACGGATCATAACCACGCTGTGCTCCTGGAGATTATGACCTTCTCCGGGAATATAGCTTGTGACTTCGATCCCGTTTGAAAGACGCACACGGGCGATCTTTCTGAGTGCCGAGTTAGGCTTCTTAGGTGTAGCAGTTTTTACAGCCGTGCATACACCCCTCTTCTGCGGGGACTTGGTAGCTGTGGCCTTCTTCTGCAGGGAATTAAACCCCCTCTGAAGTGCCGGTGCCGTGGACTTCTTTGTGGAAGTCTGTCTGCCCTTCCTTACTAACTGGTTGAATGTTGGCATTAAGTTTCACCTCTTTTCTTTTTAAGTATAGTTTCTGCCATTCAAAAACAGATTAAAGGGCGTGTCCTGAAGACACGCCCAAATATTATATGACTTATTATCCTGCAATGTCAAGAATTTCCTGAATTTCTTACTCCGTTACCAGGTTCTCCTCCTCAACGGCTGTATCCTCTGTTTCGACTGTCTCCTCTGCCGCCTCTTCCTCCTCGACCTCGATCTTCTCTTCAAAGTCGATCGCATCTCCTATCGAAGGAGCATCTGTATTGAGGTCGATAGTCCTGTATCTCTTCATCCCGGTACCTGCAGGAATGAGCTTACCTATTATTACGTTCTCTTTCATTCCGATAAGCTTGTCTACTTTACCCTTAATAGCGGCATCGGTAAGAACTCTTGTAGTCTCCTGGAATGAAGCCGCCGACATAAAGGAATCTGTGGCAAGAGAAGCTTTTGTGATACCCAGCATCTCCTGTGTTCCCTCCGCAGGCTCCTTTCCTTCCGATACAAGCCTTTCATTCATATCATCAAAATCAAGAACATTCATCAGCTCGCCGGGCAGCACGTCCAGAGCATCATGTGACTCCGTGATGCGGACCTTCTTCAGCATCTGGTGTACGATCACCTCGATATGCTTGTCATTGATCTCAACACCCTGCAGCCTGTATACCCTCTGAACCTCGCGAAGGATATAATCCTGTACAGCGCGCAGTCCCTTGATACGGAGCAGATCATGAGGATCTACAGATCCTTCGGTTATCTCCTCACCGGCTTCAATATGCTTGCCCTCTTCTACCTTCAGTCTTGAACCAAACGGGATAAGATAGCTCTTCGCCTCACCTGTTTCAGCATTTGTGACCACAACTTCCTTCTTAACGATGTCATCCTTGCTGATCGCATCCTCTTCATCGCTTCCGGAAGTAACTGTCAGCGATTCCTTCTTTCTCTCCCTTATGGATACATCTCCTTCTATCTCGGAGATAATAGCTAGTCCCTTAGGCTTTCTGGCCTCGAAGAGCTCCTCAACTCTGGGGAGACCCTGTGTGATATCCGATCCGGCAACTCCTCCCAGGTGGAAGGTTCTCATGGTAAGCTGTGTTCCGGGTTCACCGATCGACTGGGCTGCAATGATTCCCACTGCTTCACCGACCTGCACGGCCTCTCCCGTCGCCATATTTGCACCATAGCACTTTGAGCATATTCCGTTCTTGCAACGGCAGGTCAGCACTGTTCTTATACGGATCTCCTCTATGGGCTCTCCGTCTTTCACTCCGGAAGAGATGATCTGCTCTGCCCTTCTCGGGGTGATCATATGATTCGCGCCGACTATGAGATTTCCCTTCTTATCATAAATATCTTCGCATGAAAATCTTCCTGTGATCCTGTCAAGGAGGCTCTCGATCTCGCCCTTGCTCTCATCCTTTGTCTCATCCTTGTCATTTTCACGACTTCTGTCACGAAAAGCGCGGACTACCATTCCAGGTATCTCGTCCTTGCCCTCTGCGCAATCCTGCTCTCTTATGGTAAGCTCCTGGGACACATCCACAAGACGTCTTGTAAGATAACCCGAGTCAGCGGTTCTCAGAGCCGTATCTGAAAGTCCTTTTCTTGCTCCGTGCGCGGACATGAAATACTCCAGAACGTTAAGGCCCTCACGGAAATTACTCTTTATCGGAAGCTCGATAGTATGTCCGGTTGTATCAGCCATCAGACCTCTCATTCCGGCAAGCTGCTTTATCTGCTTGTCTGAGCCTCTGGCTCCGGAGTTTGCCATCATATAAATATTGTTATATCTGTCAAGACCGTCCAGCAGCTCCTTTGTAAGCGCCTTATCGGTATCCTGCCATGTCTGGATGACCTCATTATATCTTTCGTTATCTGTGATCAGACCTCTCTTATAGTTTCTTGCGATCTTATCAACCTGCTCCTGCGCCTTATCAAGCAGCTGCTGCTTCTGCGAAGGCACTGTCATATCGGAAATCGACACACTCATTGCCGCAATGGTGGAGTAGTGATATCCCATATCTTTGATATGATCCAGCACTTCTGCAGTCTTTATCGCTCCATGAGTATTGATTACCTTTGTAATTATCTGCTTCAGCTGCTTCTTGCCTACAAGGAAGTCAACCTCAAGCGCAAGCTCGTTGCCTTTTACGGATCTGTCTACAAAGCCAAGATCCTGAGGAACTATCTCATTGAAAAGGAACCTTCCGAGAGTGGATTCCACTACACCCTCATATTTCTTCTTGTCTATCTTGCGCGAAACCTTCACTCCGATCTTTGAGTGCAGGGTTATGATCCCGTTTTCATGCGCAAGTATGGCCTCGCTTACACTCCGGAATGTCTTCCCTTCGCCGGGCTCGCCCTCTCTGACCTGTGTAAGATAATAGCATCCGAGC
>CADCRB010000211.1 GCA_902803745.1 uncultured Lachnospiraceae bacterium | reverse complement strand
TTATGCGGATATAGTAAGAAGTGAAGCAGCAAGATACAGGATACCTGTATATGTTGACCAGACGAGACATATCGGTCTGAATCCCTTTACGGAGCTTATCAGGGCTGTGATCCTGATCCTGAAGGAGAATTATTCCTATTCTTCAGTTTTTCATCTTCTTCGTACAGGACTTACAGGTATCAAAACGGATGATATTGATAATGCGGAAAACTATATCCTGGCGACCGGGATCAAAGGTGCTCCGGCTTATGATAAACCGTTTGAAGCGGTTTTCAAAGGGGCGTCAGAAACAGCAAGGGATGCTGCAGAAAGGGTCCGTATCGCTCTAAATGAGCTTCTTAAGCCTGTGAGACAGGCTGCCTCGGACAAGAGCAGCTTAAGGACAGGTGATATGATCGCGGCAGTGAGAGAGCTTTGCGCCATACTCGGAGTGGAGGAGAAGCTTTCAGACTATGTGACATATTTCAAGGAAAACGGGGATCCGGAGCGGGAGATCGAGTATTCGCAGATCTATGACATCCTGAACCGCCAGTTTGAGAATATGGATTCCCTGATAGGTGACCAGAGAGTGAGCATACAGGAATTCTCAGAGCTCTATGAGGATGCGCTCTCGGAAATAAGAGTCGGAGTGATACCCCCGAAAGCGGACGTGGTTATGGCCGGAGATCTTACACGGAGTCGTTTCAGTCATCTTAAGGCATTATTCTTTATAGGAATGACAGAGGGGGCTATACCTGTTTCGGGCAGTAAGGGAGGCCTCATCTCCGATAATGACAGGAGGGTACTGCAGTCTGTCGGAGTGGAAGTAGCGCCTACGGCCGCGGAGAATGCCGAGAAAGAGAAATTCTATTTTTATCTGAATCTTATGAAGCCTGAAGAGCTTGTCAGCTTTTCATTTCCGGCTGATTCCCTTGACGGAGTATCCTGCAGGGAGTCCTATTTTATGAAGGAGGCAAGGCGGTGTCTTAAGGTTCAGGACTGTCAGAAGATCAAATTTAATCACAAACGTTTTTATTCTAAAGATGATCTGCTGGGAGTGTTTTCGGAGAAGCTGGAAGCCGATGATCATGACGCGGCGAAAAGCCTTAAGGCTCTGGAGGAGCTTGGGGACAGTACTGATGAAAAGGCTGTCAGGCTTTCGGATGCTCTCATAAGAAAAGAGGATACCGAAGAAAAGCTGTCCCGTGAAGCGGGCATCATTCTTTTTGGCGAAAGCTTTATTGAAAGCCCTACTGAGCTTGAAAGATTTGCAGCCTGTCCTTACAGCCATTTCCTCGGATATGGACTGAGGCTTAAGGAAAGGGCGGAGTTTGAATTTGAAAAGCGGGATATGGGAAGCATGCTTCATAAGATCCTTGAGCTTTTTTCAAGAAAGCTTGCTGAGGAATCCCTGACCTTCAGGAATGTGGGAGACGAAAGGGCAAAGATCCTTCTTGAAAAGGCGATAGAAGAGGCTTCCGATGAGACAGTTTACGGCAGGATAGCAGCTCTTATTTCATCAGGGGCCAGGAATGTGCATGCCTTGGAGAGGCTTAAAAGCTATGCTTCAAGGAGCATAGATACCTTGCGTTATCAATCGAGACAGGGCTCCTTTGACAGCATTTATTTTGAGAGGAAATTCAGTCATGCCGGGCTCAAGGGTACTATCGACAGATGCGATGAGGCTGTGACGCCGGAAGGTTTGTTTTTGGATGTGATCGATTACAAGAGCGGGAATAAAAGCTTCGATCCTGACAGGATATATTACGGGCTTGACATACAGCTTCCGCTCTATATGAATGCAGCCCTTCAGATGCGCGCAGCATCCTCAGGAGGCAGGATAGTAAGGCCTGCCGGACTGTTTTATTATCATGTGGATGATCCTGTGATCGAGGGAGCAAGGGGGAGCACGGAGGAAGAGATAACAGAGGGCATCCGTAAGGAGCTCAGACTCCGCGGCGTCGTTAATTCCGATATAGCTGCAGTAAAGGCCTTTGACAGTGAGATAGCTGAAAGGGGCAGGTCGGTGGTCATTCCTGTGGGCTTTAAGAAGGACGGAGAATATGAAGCAGCCGCAAAGGTTTATACAGAGGCTGAGCTATTCTCTCTGATGGATCATTCCATTAAGCTGACTAAGGAGCTTCGGGAGGAGATAACCGGCGGCAATGTCTCAAGAAGTCCTTATTCCCTCGGGAACAGTACGGGCTGTGATTACTGCGCCTACAGGGATATCTGCGACGGCGGCCGCCTCAGAAGACTTGCAAAACATGATTTTCCCGCGGCCTGGAATACGCAAAAGCCTGAATAAAGGAAAAGGATAATGAATTACACTGAGGAGCAGAAAGATTTCATAAATGATAATGGTCACAATATACTTGTGTCAGCTGCAGCCGGCTCAGGCAAAACGGCTGTTATAGTAGAGCGGGTGATCCGGCTTATTACGAGGGAGGATTATTCCGTAACGGATCTTCTGATCGTGACTTTTACCAAGGCGGCAGCTGCGGAAATGCGGGAAAGGATAAGGGATGCAAGCTCCGAAAGACTGATGTCGGAGGAGCTTTCTTCCGGGATCCGTGAGCATCTGTCCGACCAGCTTACTCTGATCTATACAGCTGATATCAATACGATAGACAGCTTCTGTCTTAATCTTGTAAGAGAGCATTTCAATATCTGTCATATCGATCCTTCTTTCCGTGTGGCTGATGAAGGAGAGCTTAAGCTCATTGCCGGGGAGGTAATGGATAAGCTTCTTGAGGACAGATATGAATCCGGCGATGAAGCTTTTTACAGCTTTGTTGACTACGCATCAATTGGCAGGGACGATTCGGGCGTCGCTGATGCAATAAGAAGCGTATATAAATTTGCTGTGGCCAGACCTGATCCGGAGGGATTCATCAGCTCCATGATGAAGGAATACAAGGCGGAGAACGAGGCAGAGCTTGAGGAGACAAGGTTTATGAAGGAGCTTCTCGATACTGCAAGAGAAAAGCTTCGGCTCATACGAAAGATCCTTAATACTGCGCTGGAAATCTGCGGATCCCCCGGCGGCCCCTATGTGTACAGTGATGCAATAGAAAGTGATATTGAGCTGATAAATGCCCTGGAGGGAAATGACAGATATACCGCATATCAGGAAAAGCTTCGAGGCATAAGCTTTGCGGCACTTTCAAGGAAGAAGGATGATGCTATAGATCCAGATCTTAGGGAAAAGGTGAAAAAGCTTCGTGACAGGGCAAAGAAGATTATTAAAGACTCACTTGCAGGCGAACTGTTTGCAAAAAACACGGATGATATTATATATGAACTGAATAGCTGCCTTCCCTATGCAGCCACTCTTTCGGATCTGACCATTGATTATATGAGACGCTTTGCCGCTGCAAAGCAGGAGAGGGGAGTTGCAGACTTTTCCGACCTTGAGCATATGGCTCTAAAGATATTGAAGGATGATGAGACCAGAGAAGTCATAAAGAGAAGATACAAAGAGCTGATCATAGATGAATATCAGGACTGCAACAGAGTGCAGGAGGCTATTTTTACCGCCATATCAAACGGACACAACTACGTGACCGTGGGAGATGTAAAGCAGAGCATATACAGCTTCAGGGATGCCTGTCCTGCGCTGTTTATGGATAAATATGAAAAATATGATAAGGGAGCCGATACTGACTCCAGGCTGATCACTCTTTCAAAGAATTTCAGGAGCAGCATCCCGGTGGCCGGGACTGTTAATTCGGTATTCTCGGCTGTAATGACAAGGGATTGCGGCGGAGCAGTATATGATGACAGTCAGAGCCTGCATTACGGAGGGATATATGAGAATGACTATCCTTCCTGGAAGGGTGAGTATCTCTTGGTGGAATGTGATCCCGACGGGTCCGAGGATGATGTCGCGGCAGAGGCCAGGGCAGTGGCTGCCCGTATCAGGGAGCTTACGGGAAATACTGATAAGGGGGATTGCGAGGCGCTTAAGATAGAAAGCCGAAAGGATAACAGTGTCCACGACTGTACATATGGCGATATCGTCATCCTTCTCCGCTCGGTCAGAGGTGTAAGCGATACTTTCTCCGAGGTTTTTGCTTCAGAGGGCATACCGCTGGTCTTTGATTCCAGGAGCGGATACCTGCTTTCCTTTGAGATAAAGGAAATAATGAATCTTCTGACCATAATTGATAATCCCAGACAGGATATATATCTTGCAGGAGTGATGATGGGATATTTCGGCGGGTTCAGTCCATCTGATATGGTATATGTGAGGAGCTGTGAACCGGGGGGCGATCTCTATGACAGCCTCAGGGCGGCAGTGGACCAGGCGGATGAAGAAGTGGCCTCACGTTGCCGTTCCTTCCTTGGGATGCTTGATTCATACCGGGAAAAGTCAGTCTATACACCCATACATGAGCTTGTGTCTCTTATCATATCGGATTTTCATTATGATCATTATGTGAGGGCGCTGAGTGACGGAGCAAGGCGTGAAGGTAATCTCAGACTTCTGAAAAAGAGAGCGGCAGATTATGAGCAGACAAGCTTTCATGGGTTATTTAAATTCCTGAGATATATCGAGAATATGAAAAAATACGAGATGGATTTCGGAGAAGCGGCCGGAAGGGGTGCAGGAGATGCTGTCCGCATAATGAGTATCCATCATTCAAAAGGTCTTGAGTTTCCAGTGGTCTTTGTCAGCACTTTAGGACGCAGGATCAATCAGGCCGACAGCAGGGCGCAGATGCTCTTTGATGATGACCTTGGGGCGGGCTGTGACCTTATTATCCGTGACCGCAACCTGAAGATAAGGACACTGATAAAGAAGGTCATATCCCAAAAGAAGACCGCAGCCGCCATAAGTGAGGAGATGAGAGTTCTGTATGTCGCCATGACCCGGGCAGAGAACAAACTGATACTTACGACCAAAAAGAATGAGAAGGCAGGTGTAAAAACAGATCCTATGGAGGCCGGAAGCCTCGCGGATTTCCTTGATATTTCCATTGAGATAAATAATAGTAACGGCTGTTTCAATACTGCTTCCGACTGTCTGATCGTAAAAGAGATCCCTTATGAAAAAAAGGATGAAACAGAGGACGGTCCGGTAAGACCGGAGGAGGCTCCGATAAAGCGGGTACTAAAACTCAAGGATGACGTGAGTTTTGATGAGATAAAGGGTATACTCGAGGATATCAGGTATGTCTATCCTTATGAAAAGTCGCTCAATGTGCCTCAGAAGGTATCGGTATCCTACATAAAGCATGAAGAAATGGAAGAGAAGGGGGTATCTATAGCTTCCGATCCGAGAGGTGACAGGGTAGTTCCTTCTGCCGGAGCACTCAGAGGTACCGCCGTTCATACGGCATATGAAAATCTTCCCCTTGATCTTAAGCCTGATGAGGCTCATACTCAGCAGTATCTGGACAGTCTTGTCAGCGCGCGTAAGCTTTCGGAAGAAGAAAGAGGTTATATCAGGCATAATGATATTACAGACTTTCTTAAGACGGATATCTGCCGGCGGATGCGGGAGGCCGGGGAAAGACAGGAGCTCTACAGGGAGCAGCCTTTCATCATATCCGTGCCGGCGTCTGATATCGATGATGAATATCCGTCAGAAGACCGTGTGATGGTACAGGGGATAATAGATGCTTTCTTTCTGGAGGACGGAAAGGTAGTGGTCGTTGATTATAAGACTGACAGGGTGGATGACAGCAGGATACTTATTGACAGATATCAGGCCCAGCTTGACTATTATGAAAGGGCGCTGAGGCAGATTCTTAATGTAAGT
>CADCRB010000210.1 GCA_902803745.1 uncultured Lachnospiraceae bacterium | reverse complement strand
GTGCTGACGAATAAATACGCCGAAGGATATCCGGGCAAGAGATATTACGGCGGATGCGAGTGCGTGGATGTAGTGGAGGACATAGCCAGGGAGCGTGCAAAGAAGCTCTTCGGCTGTGATTATGCGAATGTACAGCCTCACTCGGGCGCTCAGGCCAATATGGCAGTATTCTTTGCGATGATGGAGCCCGGAGATACCTTCATGGGGATGAACCTGGATCACGGCGGACATCTGACCCATGGCTCACCTGTTAATATGTCAGGTAAATATTTCAACTGCGTCCACTACGGCGTAAATGATGAAGGCTTCATTGATTATGAAGAAGTAAGGCGCATAGCAAAAGAATGCAAGCCCAAGCTCATAGTTGCAGGCGCCTCTGCCTATGCAAGGACCATAGATTTTAAGAAATTCAGGGAAATAGCTGATGAAGTCGGTGCATATCTCATGGTAGATATGGCTCATATCGCAGGACTCGTGGCGACAGGCTATCATCCCACACCTATCGGTATCGCTGATGTCGTAACGACCACTACGCACAAGACCCTCAGAGGTCCCAGAGGAGGTCTCATCCTCTGCAATCAGGAGGCTGCTGACAAGTTCAATTTCAATAAGGCGATCTTCCCCGGCATACAGGGCGGTCCTCTCATGCACGTGATAGCCGCAAAGGCTGTCTGCTTCAAGGAGGCACTGGAGCCTTCCTTCAAGGAATATGCGAAGAACGTGGTGGACAATGCGCAGGCGTTGGCGAAAGGCCTTATCTCAAGGGAGCTTTCCATCGTCTCCGGCGGCACGGACAATCACCTCATGCTCTTAAACCTTGAGCCCCAGGGACTTACCGGCAAGGCAGTAGAGGCGCTCCTTGATTCGGCGCATATCACGGCGAATAAAAACACAGTACCCAACGATCCTCAGAAGCCCTTTGTTACCAGCGGCATAAGACTCGGTACACCTTCCGTCACCACCAGAGGATTCGGTACCGATGATATGGACAAGGTTGCCGAGGCAATATCCCTCGTGGTGCTCAAGGGTGAGGACGGAGTATCATCTGCAAGAGAGATAATAAAGACTCTTACCGATAAATATCCTCTTGATTAAATAAAACCTTGAAAGCGTTAACATAATGGGTTATCATATACACCGCAGGCTTTTACGAGCCTGCGGTTATTTCCTATGGGCGAAAGCGTGATATCTGCAAAAAGCGTATATAAGATCTTCAAGCTCGGAGAGGAGTATGTCATCGCTCTTAAGGGCGTGAGTCTTGAGGTCAAAAAAGGCGAATTCGTAGCCATAGTTGGTACCTCGGGATCCGGCAAGTCCACATTTTTAAATATGCTTGCAGGTCTTGACCGTCCCACCAAAGGTGAGATCATCATTGCGGGCAGTCATATAGAAAGGCTCTCAGAAGCAGAGCTCGTGAAATTCCGCAGGGATCATGTAGGTTTTATTTTCCAGGCATACGATCTGCTTCCGCAGCTGGATGCCGTGGAGAATGTAGCCCTGCCGCTGTCCTTCAAGGGAATGGCAAAGAAAAAGAGAACAGAGACTGCGATAGAGCTGCTCAAGAGACTTGGGCTTGAGAAATATATGAAGCACAAGCCTACCGAGATGAGCGGAGGTCAGCAGCAGAGGGTAGGGATAGCACGCGCTCTGGTAGTGAAGCCGGAGATCATTTTCGCTGATGAGCCTACCGGAAATCTCGACACCAAGACTACCATTGAAGTGCTGCATATCCTTCAGGATGTGGTGCACAATGAAGGAAATACTCTTGTCATGGTAACCCATGACAATAATCTTGCTTCCTACGCAGACAGAAGGATCCACATCCTGGATGGCGAGATAGTCTACGAGGACTGAGCTTTCGGATCGGAGCCCTGGTATGGTTTCGTGTATGAAAAGAGAATAAATGACAACAGGCAGACATTATAAAATAAATATTATATCGATCACTGCGCTGGTTCTTATCTGCGCGTTTTTATTCAATATCCGGATCGTTACCGCCTATGCTTCTTCAGACACCAACAAGGGCTCGACCACGACGACCGGTGTATCCTATACAGGCAGCAGCGGGGCATCCAATTCAAATCCCAGCTCTACCTATAATGAAGGCGGGACCGAAGGAGAGCCTGCGGAAGAGGGAGAGAGGTACAGCAAGGCGACCTCCACCAATCCCTTCCTGATGCCCGGCAATACCTGGGTTACTCCCGAGGCAGTCTATGACCAGGACTGCATCCTCGTGCTTCCCATAGTGAATATGTTCAAGTACAACCTTACCGATGTGATCGTAACTCCTAGGCTGGGGGCCAAGACCGATGATTTCCCCTTTGAGATAGCAGCCACAGGCTACACTCAGAAGATAGATGTGCTGGTCGGAGAGGATGCGGCGCCCAATTACCCTGACAGGGTAAAGAACTGCGTATGGGCATTTCATACGAGGGAAAACGTTAAGACCGGTTATTATAAGCTGGATTTTGATATCACCTATACCGATCCTACCTGTGCGGTAGATACCACGGTCATATCCGTTTTTGTTCACTGCACGGGACTTCCCGAGAACGGTACCGTTGACGGTGACGGAGACAAGAAGCTTTCGACTCCGAGACTTATAGTCACTGGCTTTACGACTGAGCCTCATGATGTCTTTTCTGGAGAGCAGTTTACCCTTCATCTTTCGATAAAAAATACCTCTGATGATACCACGGTAAAGAATCTGCAGCTTGATCTTACAGCCACTGTGGAGGGATCCCAGACGCAGGCAAGCTATGCCGCCTTCCTTCCTA
Organism: uncultured Lachnospiraceae bacterium; assembly: GCA_902803745.1. Lineage (GTDB taxonomy): Bacteria > Bacillota > Clostridia > Lachnospirales > Lachnospiraceae > NK4A144. The sequence continues at coordinate 4,399 of CADCRB010000210.1, read as the reverse complement.
CTGCAGGTTCCAATTCCTTCTATGTGGAGAGCATCTCCCCGGGAGGAGAGGTAGATCTCACAATGGACTTTGAGGCTAAAGCAGGACTTGAGCAGAAGCCCTATGTCATGACCATAGATATGAAATATGAGGATGAGAGAGCCAATGCATACGAGGGGAAGGGCAGTGTTTCCATTCCCGTAAAGCAGATCTCCAAGTTTGATACCTCGACACCGGCCTGCGAGCCGTCAGTCATAGATATAGGAGAGCAGACCGATCTGATTTTCTCGATTTACAATACAGGCAAGACCACCCTTTATAATGTGCAGGTTACCGTAAGCGATCCCAGCGTACAGCAGGCTCTCGCCTATGTCGGAAATCTTGCGCCCGGCGCGACCGGAAACGTGGATGTAATGATAACCGGAATGGAGTATTCTGCTACCGAGTCAGCAAAGATCCCCATTGTCATATCCTATGAGGATGAGACCGGCGTGGTATCCACCAAGACGAGGCAGGTGGATCTTACGGTGCAGCAGGCCGTTTCGGAGGATTTTGGCGGATTCGAAGAGGAGATCCCCGAGGAAGAGAGCTTTACCCTTAAGGGCTGGCAGATAGCTCTTATCGGAGTGGGCGTGATTATCATCCTTGTCGGTATCATAGCCGGTATCAAGGCTATCGGAAGCAGAAGAAAACGCCGCGAGGAAGATAACCTTGCTTCCAGCGTTGAAGATATTGTCAAAGCTTCCGAGAATGCTTCCGCTGATAAGTCCGGAAAGAGCACCGGTGAAGGTGAGGATAAATGAGATTTGCTGACAAGCTCGGCATGGCATGGAACTCACTCTTAAAACGAAAACTCCGTACTATGCTCACAATACTCGGTGTTATGATAGGCGTGGCTTCCATTGTCACTATGATGGCACTTGCCGAGGGACTTAACCGCCAGAGCATGGAGATGATAGAGCAGTATGGTGGTCTTCGTACTATTGAAGTCAGGGAGGGCAACGGTCAGAATGCCCAAAACTCCGATGCTTCCGGAGCTTCACCTTCCAATGATCCCACTCAATATAAACTTTCAGACAGCACGATGGAGACGATCAAGGCATTGGACCATGTAGAGTCTGTCTATCCCGTACTTGATTTTCAGGCAGTTATTGTAAGCGGACCTTATCATATGACTCTTTATTCGGGACAGGCCATGCCTCTTGAGGCGCTGCGTGATATGAACTGGGAATTTGAGGAAGGCGGCTGGCCCGAGGAGGGTGATGATCTTAAGTTTGTTTTCGGCAATCTCGTAATTGAGGATTTCGCTGATTCCAGGGATAATATCGTATACTGGAATACCGGAAAGCCTGTTGATATCGATCTGATGAACTCCAAAATGTTTACCATCCTTGACGTGCAGGCATATGAAGCGCAGAAGGCTGCAAAAAGCGGCAGTTCGGGTAACACAGGAAGCACGGAGAGCACCGGCAGCACCGGCACCACGGATGGGCAGACCGGAACCTCTTCGTCAGATCAGGCATCCGGAGACGGACAGCAGAGTACCGCTCCTGTCGTTCCGAAGAAATATATCATACCGACCGCCGGGGTCTTAAAAGGTTCACTGGACGACTATATGCAATACTCCTGGAATACATACTGCGACCTTGATGCTCTTCAGAGGATGTATAAAAAGGCATTTAAGAATAAAGTCATTCCCGGTCAGCCTGCCAAGAAAAACGGAAAACCATATAAGGAGCTTTTTTACAGCAGCATCAATGTAATAGCTGATGAGATAGATAATGTGAGCGAGCTGCAGACTGCCATAGGAGACCTTGGCTACCAGACCTCCAGCAACTCTGAATGGATAGAGCAGACCAGACAGCAGTCTCAGAGCCAGCAGGCAATGCTTGGCGGAATAGGAGCTGTCTCTCTTCTGGTGGCAGCCATAGGAATAGCGAATACAATGATGATGTCGATTTATGAACGTACTAAAGAGATAGGCGTAATGAAGGTCATAGGCTGCGGCTTGTTTGACATACAGCAGATGTTTCTGATGGAAGCGGGAATGATAGGCTTTGGAGGCGGTATCACAGGACTCAGCCTGTCATTCATCATCTGTATTATCATTAATAAAGTCACCGCCGCCCAGACAGCAGTGATCCCGCTTTGGATGTATTTTGCATCCGTGGTCTTTGCGATAATAGTATCAATGGCAGCGGGCTTTGCGCCCAGCAAGCGTGCAATGAGCCTGTCCGCCCTGGAAGCGATACGAAACAACTAAAGAAGCATGGTATTTAGTTCACTGATCTTCATCTTCAGATTCCTCCCGGTATTCCTCCTGGTCTATTATCTAGTCCCGGAATACTGGAAAAACACAGTGCTCCTTATAGGCAGCATTGTTTTCTATGCCTTCGGCGAGCCGGTATACGTGATCCTCATTATCTGCTCCGTACTCATAAACTATCTTCTTGCAAGAGGCATAGGCAGCAGCGGTTCAAAGGCGTTACGGGTCTTCCTTCTTTTGGTTGACATAACTTTCAACCTCGGCCTTCTTGCCTTCTTTAAGTACCTCGGATTTATCATAGAGAATATAAACCTTCTGGGCGGATACAGCTTCAAGGTCCCGGAGATCGCTCTTCCGCTTGGAATATCATTTTTTACCTTTCAGATCCTTTCGTACGTTATCGATGTCTACAGGAAAAGGATACCCTTTGACCGATCGCTCATCGACCTCGGCACATACATATTGATGTTTCCCCAGCTGATAGCAGGTCCCATCGTGACCTATACGGAAGTAGCCCTTGATCTGAAAAGCAGGCAGAGGAAGCTCGCCGATATGGAAGCCGGACTCAAGCCCTTTATAATCGGGCTTTCCATGAAGGTATTGCTTGCAAATAATCTCGGTACTATATGGGACAATGTGGGAACCGCCGGATATGAAAACATCTCCACACCCTATGCCTGGATAGGCGCCGCTGCATATACCCTGCAGATCTATTTTGACTTCGCGGGATATTCCCTGATGGCGATCGGACTTGGAAGGATGCTTGGCTTCACCCTTCCCGAAAACTTCGATCATCCCTATGCCGCAGTCTCCATAAGGGATTTCTGGGGAAGATGGCATATGACCCTTACCAACTGGTTTCGGGAATATGTATATATCCCTATGGGCGGGAACAGAAGAGGACGGTTTAGAACTTATGTAAACCTACTCGTTGTCTGGTTTATTACAGGTCTCTGGCATGGGGCAGCATGGAACTTCGTTCTTTGGGGATTGTATTATTTCTGTCTCATTGTACTGGAACGGCTTTTTCTTGGAAAACTTTTAAGAAAGCTTCCCCGTTTCTTTGGCTGGCTTTATTCCATGCTTGCAGTCACCATAGGATGGGTGCTTTTTGCGGTGAACGGATTGGAGGAATTCGAGGTTTACATAATGCGAATGTTTGGCGGATATATGGCTTATGATTTCATGGACCATATAATAAGCGTTTCCATCCTGCTGGTATCAGGTGTGTTTTTTGCAACCCCGCTGTTTTCGATGATATACGAAAAAATAAAGAACGGGATACCGGGACTGATCCTGCATCTCGTCCTTTTCTGGGCCTCTATCACAGCACTTGTTGATGCAGCGTACAATCCGTTTTTATATTTCCGATTCTAACGTTTTACAATCGCCTGATACTATGTAATGCCAAGACAGGTATATTATATGTGAGGGAATTGCGGAGCCGTTTTTAGCTCAGACGAAATCCACTTCCCGTAAGCACTTAGGTCAAGCGTTAAAATGCGAGATTTATCGAGCATTTTAGCTTGATCATAGTGCGGCGGAGAAGTTAGTTCGGCTGAGCGTTGGCTCTGACCGAACATATAATATACCTGGCTTGGCATGGATGGATTGCAGTTTCTTAGGAGATAGCCTGTTCCGCCGCTTTATTTGCTTGTTTTTTCAGCGTAAAATTGATACAATAAATAACTGTGACTATTTTTGACCGATATCCGCAGGATATTCAGGTTTTATAACAGGGCGGATTATATTATGAACGAAGAAGAAACACGGATATCGGGAGCCTTTCCGGATAACGATACAAAAGACTTAAATCTCGAGGTTCTTTCAGATATACTTGAGGAGCATAATACACCACACAGCGTCATGTGGATGGGTAGTGATGCCTTCGGCAATGTGTACAGATATATGCTCCGGTATATGAACCGCTATCAGGGAACGGCCTATAAGCTTCTGTTTACGGCACATATCAGTCCCGGCGATCACAGTGATAACGAGATTAGTGATATGATCGCGCATGTCAGGGAAGTTTTAAGATCATCTCTCAGAAACAGCGATATAATGATGCAGATCGGCGTATCGAGTTTCTTCCTGATGCTTCCTGAAATAAGTGAATACAATGTCGAGCGTGTTATAGAGAGAATACATAAAGAC
>CADCRB010000209.1 GCA_902803745.1 uncultured Lachnospiraceae bacterium | reverse complement strand
ATTTTATGATATCCCCGGCCAGCATATGGTCCGCGCCAAGGGAGGCACAGGCTTCATCTCCCGCGCGTCCATGAAGAGCGCATCCGAGGGCCGCTGACATAAAGCTGTCATCGCTCCTTCCACGTATGGAAGCGATCATTCCCGTGAGTACATCTCCTGACCCGGCTGTAGCCATGCCGTTATTCCCGTTGGTATTTATCATAACCTCTCCCTTAGGAGACGCTATGATGGTACGCGCATCCTTAAGTACCGTGATAACACCGTATGACTTTGAAAAATCGCAGGCAGTCGAGATCAGATGCGCGGATATCTCCTCTACAGCTATCCCCGAAAGACGTGACATCTCGCCCAGATGAGGCGTCACTATGATATCCGCAGTGGCATCGGCAAGCATATCAACTTCGGCTGAAATAAGGTTCAGCGCATCAGCATCAAGGATCAGCGGCACATCTGCTCTCTCCAGGACATACTTCAATATGTCTCTTGCAGAATCAGATCTTGATAAACCCGGTCCTACTGCTATGGCATCACACCAGTCCATAGCTTCCTTCAGCGCCTTTTCGTCCATATCTTCATCATAAGTATTAACTATGACCTCAGGAAGAGCAGTCTGGACTATCTGTCTGTTGCTCTCATCCGTATAAACCCTTACCATTCCGGATCCTGACCGCATAGCCGCCTCAGCGCACAGGATCGCAGCGCCCGCCATCCCCTTTGATCCTGCAACTATCAGGATCTTTCCATATGATCCCTTATTTGTGTAGGGCTGTCTCGGAGGCAGCGCTATTTCACTGTCATGAAAAATATGAATATCAGCATCCCTTTCCATGGATGATACAGGGATCCCTATATCTTTAAGAGTGACTTCACCTGAATATAAGGCTCCGGGAAACAGCAGATGTCCCGCCTTGAATGCTCCGAATGCCACAGTACGGTCGGCATTTACGGTAAGATCCTTCTGAATCTGACCGGTAGTCGCATCCACACCGCTTGCAATATCAAGTGAAAAAACAAAAGCTCCGAGCTCATGAGCTTTATTGATATAAGAAACTGCCTCTGCATAGACTCCCTCGATCTTTCGGTTCAGAGAAATTCCGAAGATCGCATCAACGATCACATCATACACCTCAGTCGGCAAAGTCCCGGAGATCTTTACCTGAGGATATATCTTTTGCAGCAAAGATATCTGCTTCTTAAGGCCCTCGCTCCTTTTATCCTTATCACCAAGGATCACTACATCGGGATATATATCCCTCTCTGAGAGTATACGGGCAAGAGCTGCGCCGTCTCCTCCGTTATTACCCGGGCCGCATATTATAAGGAAGCTGAGCCCCTCTATATCAGCCGAATCCTCAAGGACCTGATATGAGGCAAGTGCGGCTCTTTCCATCAGCACATCCTGTGATATTCCTGTTTCATTCTGTGTGAATTGGTCCGCAGCCTGCATTTTTGCTGCTGTTAGTACCGGTATCATGGTCAGGTCCCTCCTCCATATTTCATCTCAAACAATATCAGTTTCCTGATAATCTCTGCTCTGCGCGTTCCTTTGCTTCATCAGCCCGTTTCTTCTCAGCCTTTGCCTCGGCAGCCTCCATAAGCTGCCTTTTTTTATCCTCTATATCATATTTTATATCAAAAAGATTAATGACTTCCGAGCCGAAAATATCATTCATATAACTGTACAGCTCTACATTTTTTACTTCCATCTGCTGTTTCTTGATGATATTACGCTTAAGCTCCATCCGCATGGACTTGATCCATGCGCTTATATCTTCTATTTCTTCAGTATTTGAAAGAAATTCATCGTAGCAGATCTCCATTGAAAGGAGCATGAGTTTGAAGTTCTCTTCATCAATGAGTCTCGGCAGATCCAGCATGGCATCATCATGATCAGCAAGCCGCTTGTTTACCTGATCTATCATACGTTTGCTCTCGTCTATCTTCTTTTGATGGGAGGCATCAATAGGCTGCCCTTCTTCAGGCATATTTGCGACGATCTCATTCATGAGATTATTCTTGATCTTTTTCAGATCCTTAACTTCATTAGTGATCCTGCCCTGCTCTTTTAAGAGTTCATTAATACGACCCTCGAGTTTCTTCATCTCGGGAGTCATGTTCTTCTCGAACAGCCTGTACCATTTATTGTCGAGAGTCAGTATGGGAAGCTTTTTGCCCTTAAGGACAGACTGAAATTCATCCTTAGCCATTTACTTTGACGCACCAAATATATATTGATATTATGATGTCTGGGTCAAAAAGCCCGGCTCACACTTAAAAGGCAAGCTTATCGTGTTCGAAGGGTT
>CADCRB010000208.1 GCA_902803745.1 uncultured Lachnospiraceae bacterium | reverse complement strand
TCCGCACTCATAAGGTGAATCGCCGTCCCTCTTAAGGATGATCATCTCACCGGTCTTACCCTGATCCGCTGCAACAACCGCGTCATGACCTACCTGGAATGCTTCATTAATATCAGTAAGAGATGCAATATGTGTTCCGGCTCTCTGAAGAGTCGAAAGCTCCACAGCTCTGGTCTTGAGCCCATACTCTGCCGCGATCTTATGTGCAAGAGTCGTAGCGGTACCGCCCATCTGCTTGTGCCCGAAAGCATCCACGGGAACTGAATCAGCCTCAAGCTCACATACATATCTTCCGTCAGCAAGCTTGACACCTTCAGACACAGCTATAACGACTGATGTCCTGGTCTCGGAAAGAGTCTTTACCTTCTTCATAAATTCATCCATATCGAAGGTTCTTTCAGGCAGATAAATAGCATCCACTCCCTCACAGTCGGGTCCCTTGGCAAGAGCGGCAGCAGCTGTAAGCCATCCGGCATTTCTTCCCATGATCTCTACGATACAGATGGTAGGCTTTTCTGCGCCGAAGGAAGCATTGTCCCTTATTATCTCCTTAAGGGAGGTTGCGATGTATTTTGCTGATGATCCATATCCCGGGCAGTGATCCGTGATGGGCAGGTCATTATCTATGGTCTTGGGAACTCCCATAAACTTCTGAGTCTTTCCGTGAGCAGCCGCATAGTCTGAAAGCATCTTTACTGTGTCCATGGAATCATTGCCGCCTGCATAGAAAAGATACTGGATATCATGCTTTTCCATGATCTCAAAGACTTTTTCGTATACATCCTCATGTCCCTCGATCTTGGGCATCTTGAAACGGCAGCTTCCGAGGAACGCAGAAGGAGTTCTCTTCAGGAGCTCCACTCCCATATCATCAGAAAGATACTGATCAAGATCTGTAAGCTTATCCTTAAGAAAACCTTCTATGCCATGTACCATGCCATAGACCTTGTTTACTCCAAGCTTCTTGGCAGCTACATAAACACCTGCCACTGAAGAATTGATGACCGCTGTCGGTCCACCTGACTGTCCTACTACGATGTTTCCTTTCATTTTTATGATCTCCTTTATATAATAAAATGTCTTATAGCGTTTTGATCCGCAATAAAACATTTTATATTAATAGCCCATTATTTACAACACCTTTTGACACACGCGCGCATTGCGGTTATCATATCGGGTAGCAGACAAGCGCCGATGTTGGAATTGGCAGACAAGCAGGATTTACATTGAAAGTGTTCGCAATGGCCAACGGAGCGGCCGCTTGCGGACGGCTCCGATTGGACATTAGGGAACCTGAGCTGTATGAGCAAGAAGGGCGACAGCCCGGATTGCGAATACAGATCAGCGATTGCGAAAGCGAAGCGGAGCAATCGGCTTTCAAATAATAAAATAAAATACAAGCGCCGATGTTGGAATTGGCAGACAAGCAGGATTTAGGTTCCTGTGTCGAAAGACGTGTGGGTTCAAGTCCCACTCGGCGCACTCCCGATCAACTAATCTTATTTTGAAGCGCCTGTATCACCTTTGCCAGCTTCTCATGATCAAAGGATCCGTCGCCCATGTTGACCACCCCTCTTAAAGGAGTATATCTCAGCCATTCCATATACATTTTTTCGGTATCAGCTACAGATGCTTTTGATTTTTCTTCCTTTTCGATGTGAAGATACGATTTTATCAGCGGTTTCAGCGTATCCGCCAGTCTTGGATCACCAAGCAGATCTCCGAAGCATGTATTCTCTGTAATAGTCGGTATCCTCTTCATCGTGGATTCAATATTAATTTTCTTTGTATATTTTATATCCCTGCTGGATGACCCGGCCTCTATCATATAGTCACCGGCCGCCACATACCAGTCATGGATTTCCTTATCCCAGTATGCAAAGGCTCTGCTATTCAGATCAAAAGATACGGTTTTCGTTTCGCCGGCGCGCAATGAAACCTTTTCAAAAGCCTTAAGCTCATGCACAGGTCTGGGTATCCCGTCCTGAGGCGGTGCGACATAGATCTGCACGACCTCCTTGCCAGCCATTCGGCCAATATTCGTCACATCCACGGAAACGGTAAGTGTATCGCTGTCCTTTATCTTTCTCTTTGATACCTTAAGATTTGAATACTTAAATGTAGTATATGACAGTCCATGCCCGAAGGGAAAAAGCACCTCCATGTTTTTGGAGTCGTAATACCGGTAGCCTACAAATACTCCCTCGGCATAATCAACACTGTCCATGTGCCCGGGAAAGTTCAGGTATGAAGGATTATCCTCAAGCTTTTTGGGGAAGGTCTCCGGCAGCCTTCCGCGGGGATTTGCCTTTCCGAAAAGGAGCTCATATTCGGCAAGACCCACATTCTGTCCTCCCAGATACATCTCAAAAATACCCTTAACATCTTTTTCCCAAGGCATTTCAACCGGCGATCCATTATGCAGCACCACCACTACATTCGGCTGAACCTTCAGGATCTCGGAAATGAGTACGTTCTGGCTTTCCGGCATCTGCATATTCTGCCGGTCGTATCCTTCGGACTCAAATATGTCCGGCAGGCCGGCAAAGACTACCGCCACGTCGCTCTTTTTCGCCGCATTGACCGCTTTGGCTATTAACGTCCTGTCGATCTCTTCTTTAGAAGGATCATAGCCATCTGCATATATGATGTCATGCCCCTTTCCCTTGGCAGCATCCATAAAAGAAGTAACTTTGTATGAATTTATATGCGAGCTTCCGCCTCCCTGAAATCTGGGGGCCTTTGCAAATTTACCTATTACGGCTATAGTGTCATTCTTATCCAGAGGAAGAATACCATCCTCGTTTTTAAGAAGGACAGCGCTTTCTTCTTCTATCTTTCCGGCCAGCTCATGGTCGGCATCCTTATCCCATTTTACATCCTTCTGCTTTTTCGACTCATATTTGTCTATCCATCTGAGTATCCGCTCCACTGTCTTATCAAGAACCTTCTCTGACAGGGTACCATTTTGGACTGCCTCTATTATCTCCCTGTCATTTATCCCATATGAGCCCGGCATCTCAAGATCAAGACCGGCGGCAAGTCCCTTGGCACGGTCGTTCACCGCACCCCAGTCACTCATGACCACTCCCTCATATCCCCATTCATCCCGAAGTATATCCGTCAGATATTTCTTATTTTCCGATGCGTGCAGACCGTTTATTCTGTTATATGAGCACATAACAGTCCATGGAGCTGCGTTCCTGATCGCTCCCTCAAATGCCGCCAGATATATCTCCCGCATGGTTCTCTCATCCGCCTTTACACTGACGGTCAGACGCCTTGTTTCCTGATTATTTGCTGTGAAATGCTTGATAGAGGTTCCTACATTCTTACTCTGCACCCCTTTTATAAATGATCCTGCCAGCTCAGTGGCTAAAAGAGGATCCTCTGAAAAGTACTCGAAATTCCTTCCGCACAGCGGCGATCTCTTAATATTAACTGCAGGCCCTAAAATAGTCGCTATATTCTCCGACTGACACTCGACCCCGATGGCCTTTCCCATTTTCAGAAGAAGTGATCTGTCAAATGATGATGCCGTAGCGCAGGCTGCCGGAAAGCATACTGCCTTTATACTCTCATACGTTCCCAGATGATCCGGGCTTTTAGGCTGCTTCCTGAGCCCGTGAGGTCCGTCACTCACCATGATCTCGGGAATTTTCTGACTCTTCACTGCCTTGGTATGCCAAAAGTCCCTGCCGGAACAAAGAGATGCTTTTTCCTCAAGCGTCATAGAGCTGATTATCTTCTTGTAATCCATGGAATCCCCCTGTCAGTATGAATCTACCACTCCTAATCGAAACAACACCAAATCTACACAACACCAAATCTACACAACACCAAATCGTGCTTTCTCTGTAACGGTAGAGCATGGGCTCGAAAATACCTCGCCTCTTGCTCCTCGCATACGAGAAAGCTACGATTTGAAAACACCAAATCGTGCTTTCTCTGTAAAGTATAACACATATTTTCTGCAAATATGATATACTAAATCTGGAAAGTCTTAGGAAAACAGGCAGTTGATTTAGTTTTAGGATTTACATGAAAGGCTTTTTTCATGAATATACATGAATCAGCAGAAGATTATCTCGAAGCGATACTTAAGATCAAGGAACAGAAAGGCAATGTCCGGGGCATAGACATAGCCTCCGAGCTTGGTTTTTCAAAGCCAAGTGTTTCCATCGCAATGAAGCGGCTCAGGGAAAACGGCTACATCGAAGTGGACGATGCAAACCTGATCACACTTACTGACAAAGGACGGAGAGTAGCCACCAGGATCTATACCCGTGAAAAGGAGCTGACCCTCTTTCTCGAAAATCTCGGCGTGAGCACGGAGACCGCAAAAAAAGATGCCTGCAAAATGGAGCACGACATCTCGGAAGAGACCTTTATTAAGATCGTAGAATATAATCAGAAAGCCTGATACTACCTATATCAGATCAAAATGACGGCAGGCATTCCAGATTCCGTCCTGCTCCAGAGGGTCTGTAACATAATCAGCCATAGACTTTGCTCTGTCTGATCCATTCCCCATCACGATCGAAGTTCCCGCTGCGACCAGCATCTCCCTGTCGTTCACGCTGTCTCCGAAAGCAAAGGTATCCTCCGCTCCCACACCCAGTTTCTCGCACATAAATCTTATACCAGAGCCCTTGCTGTGCGGTCTGGGCACCAGCTCACATACCGGAAGCTCATGCAGGATAAAATCAAATTCCTCTCCAAACTCTTCGATGCAATCCTCTGTCTTCGCATCCATGGTATTACAGGACAGTTTTTGAATCTTCCATTCCCCCCAGGTTGTCTTTATCGGCTTTAATCTGCTCCCAAGCTCCCTTTTCAGTTTCTGGCCATACCAGTCATCTCGGAATTCATCATCATCCATATAGAGATAATCCCGACCTTCGAGCACAGGCTTCCAGCCATGCCTTCTTACACCCTCAACTATCCTCAATGCCTGATCCCGCGGTATTTCAGAAGCATATATTGTCTCGCCCTCATACTCGATCAGCGTGCCGCATCCGGATATGATACCGTCAAAGCCTATGCCCAGCAGCTCTTTATTTTGAATATATCCCCGGCTGCGTCCGGAGTTTAGGAAAACCAGATTGCCTCTGTCCCTCGTTCTTCTTATTGCTTCTTTTGTGCTCTCCGGGATATTGTTCTTCCAATCCCATATGGTTCCGTCTATATCAAAAAATAACAGTTTCATGTTCTAATTCAAAAAAGAATCCACTCCGTCCGCTATACC